>DASZCB010000743.1:0-3038 GCA_035943575.1 Rhodanobacter sp.
TGGCTGATCTCCGTCGAGCAAGAATCAAGCGATGAGAGAGCATCGCCGATAGGTCGCGATAAGCCCGTGAATGGTGCATCCAGAATATGTGACGGATGAACTTATTGACTCCCAGTTTATTATTTCCCCCAGGTGGCAAACATCACGATAGCCGCCGCCGCCATGGCGGCGGTGGCGAGCCACCCGAAGACTTTCAGAAACCATGGAGTGGTGAACTCGCCCATCACCTTGCGCCGCGCGCTCATCAGCATCATCACGATCATCAGGGGCACAGCCGCCACACCGTTGATCACCGCACTCCAGTAGAGCGCCTTGATCGGATCAAGCGGCGTTAGATTCAGCCCGATGCCCGCCAAGGTGGCGACGATCAGCACGCCATAAAAAAACTTCGCCTTCTGCGGCTTGTTTTCAAGCCCGGCGCGCTGCGCAAAGGCGCCTGACGCGGCATACGCGGTGGCGCCGGCCAGCACCGGCACAGCCAGAAGACCGGTCCCAATAATCCCGGCCGCAAACAAGGCAAAAGCCAGCTTTCCGGCCAAAGGTCGCAGCGCCTCGGCCGCATCGGAAGAGGTCTGGATATCGGTCTTGCCGTGTGCGTGCAGAACCACCGCTGCTGTCAGAATGATGAAGAAAGCGATCAGATTGGAAAAAACCATACCGACGCTGGTATCGATTCCGATGCGCCTCAACGCGTCCGGCGCTTGATGTGGCGCTTTCTTTAGCGGTTGGCGCACATGGCTCGCGTGGATTTCCTCGACTTCCTGGGAGGCTTGCCAGCAAAACAAATAGGGGCTGATGGTGGTGCCAAGCAACGCCACCAAGCCCACTGCATACTTGGCATTCCAGGTAATCGGCGGCATTGCGATGCTCTTGAGTACACCACCCCAAGGCACATGGATCACCAACACCGTCCCGACATAGGCGAACAGGCTCAACGTCAAGACCTTGAGAATCGGCGAATAGCGCGAGAACGGAATGAACATCTGCAGCAAGAGCGAGACCATTCCGAAGACCGCCGCGTAGAGCAGCGCCGGGCCACCGACCAAGAGTTTCAGTGCCGCACCCATTGCGCCTATGTCCGCGGCGAGGTTGATCACGTTCGCGATCACAACGCACGTGACCAGTCCGTAGACCAAGGGCTTGGCGTAGTAGCGGCGGATGCTGTCCATCAGGCCGTAGCCGGTTACCCGACCTATGCCGGCGCTGACTCCTTGAATGGCAATCATCAGGGGTATCGTCAAAAGGATCGACCACAGCATGCCGTAGCCGAAAGCCGCGCCGACCTGTGAATAGGTCGCGATGCCACTGGGATCATCGTCGGCAGCGCCGGTGATCAGGCCTGCGCTCAATCGGCGCCATAGTGGCTTCGCCGTTTTGCTCTTCCCGGATGGCGGACGTTCTACGGTGGAGGCTCGCGTGACCATAAAAGCCTTGATTGAGTGGAGAAGTAATATTGCGCCAAAGGGTGGGCGCCCGACGAAATGCGAACGCAGCATCCACATACGCGCGCATGGGTTATGTGATGTCAGCGCCTTTGATATTGGACGGTCGAGCGATGCCTCTGATCAATGCCGGTAGCCACCGAATGATCTGGCGCCAACCCTCCGGTTCCTCGGAAACGCGCTAGCATCCTACGCGTCCGAGGTCGAAATGACGCGCTTCAGACTGTCGATGTGACCTAGGTAGCGCGCTCGGAAATTTCCGCAGCACGCGGACGCATGGGCACGGCGCCAGCAGAGCCGTCAGATTGCGTCGAATGGGGCAGAGCGGGATGTGTTCTTCCGAGCGTGATATTTTTCGACGCGCGTACCTCGCGATTGGCAAAGGTCCAGATTTCACCGCTGTCGGTGATGAGTACGGTCCAGTACAGATCCGACTCCGGACCGTAGTCGGTCAGGATGTGCGCAAAGCCTTCGCCCTTGGGTGTGTTCAAAGGAAGTGGTGGGTTGAGTTGCAGCATGGGGATTCCTCTCGGCTGGCGTCGACGGCTCTTCGTGGCGATGTCCGGTGAATTTCTGGGCAGACAATTCCTTGCTTCACGAATTGGTGATAATTCATGGGACGTTGTGAGAAGCCGGTGGAAAGATTGTCGAATTCGCTTTGATCATTGTAAAAACAACATAGATGACATGCGCTGAGTGTGGGATATCCAAGCCAGGGTCTAGGCCAGCTGCTGCATCGCGCCTTCCGGTGGCCGAAAATCGACCGAAGCCACCTTCCACAGCGAACTCAAACCCAAGGCTTGTGTAAAGAGCTGTGTCATCCGTGGTACGACCTAATAAAGGTTCAACGGGCCGTTTAGGAACTTTGCGTTCGAGGCTGCCGCCTCAAATCTGGACTACCAGCGGGCGATTCGACCCGGCAACGGTGTCGTCGCGGCCGATGCGACGGATGCCGGCGGATGGCTTCCGCGCCCGCTAGGCGATGGCGCCTGAGGCCTGTGGCAGCTTCAACGTGGCGTTAGATGAGTGTCACAATGACGCGATGCCACTTGCAGGTACCGACGATGGACATCTCCGAAGAGACTTACGCGCAGTTCGCGACACTGGCAGCGCACATCGTTGAACAGCGCGATGTCATCCTGCAACACTGGCGGCTGGCTGCCTCCAACGCGGGCGATCTGGCGATTGTTTCCTCGCTGACGCAGCAACAATTCAATGACCACATTCCAGGGGTGATCGACGCCTTTGCCCGCACGCTGCGCGCCCCGCATGTCATCAACAAACACACGCAGCGTCTAGAAAAGGAGCAGGTGACGGAGCACGGCCTGCAGCGTTGGCAGCAGGGGTATCAGCTGCATGAGCTGGCCAGCGAATGGGGGTATTTGCAAATTTGCCTGATGGAGGAACTGGAAAGCTATGCCTCCGCGCACGCCGAGCTCGATCCTGTCGTGATGCCAACGGCGCGCCGCGCACTAGCGCGGTTGTGTTGGGACGGCATCGCCGAGAGCACCGAGCAATACTGGCGGCTGCAGCAGACCGAGGCGGCCGGCAATGTGCGCGACTTGGAACAGGCGCTCGCCGCCCTCAGCGAGCTCG
>DASZCB010000744.1:0-1509 GCA_035943575.1 Rhodanobacter sp.
ACTGAGATGGCCCTTAAATGGGCGAAAACAAGCCTTGCGGGCTTGAATATACGGTCCTTTGAGACCTAATCGGGTCCAGCGCGTTGTCTGCTGCAAGACCCGCCGAAAGCGGCCTTACGCCGGTTCGTTCGAACGGGCGAACCATTGTCGGCAGTTCCATTCGACGCCGAAAACAAGGATTCCTAACATGCACATGATTTTGAAAGGCGCCATCACGGCGCTTGCGCTGACCAGTACGTTGGTCGGCATCGCCGGTGCCGCCAATGCCGCCATCGTGGTCGGCCTGCCCGGCATTTCGGTCGGCTTCCGCGACGGCTATCGCGATGACCACAACCAGTATCACCGTTGGCACAGCCAGCGCGACTATCGCGCCTATCGCCATGACCACGCCGATCACTATAGCGACTGGAACCATGACCGCCGCTGATCGCGACCGGATTGACTGACAAAAGCCCGATGCGCGAAAGCGCGTCGGGCTTTCTGCTTTTTTGCAGCCTTCAACAGTGATCCAGTAAGTCTTCGATCATGGTCGCCGTGACGAAGTGCGCGGGGGTATCGCGGCCTGCCGCCAGCGCCTTGAAATGCGCTTCGCCGCAGGCGAGCTTCGCGGCCTCTATGCTGCGCAGATCGTCGGCGAACAAACTGCCCTTGGTCTCAACCACGAAATAGAGCCGCTCGTCACCAGCCGCCTCTACCAGCACCGCCCAATCGGGATTGTAGGTGCCCAGCGGAGTCGACACTTTGAACCAGCCGGGAAGTTTGGCGTAGACCTTCACGGCCTCGTTCTTCTCCAGCTGCTCGGCAAAACTTCGCTCGACACCGCCGGAATCGTAGACAACGCTTTCGTACACCGACTTCCGCGTGTCCTGGAGCAGATTCCTGAGATAGCCGGTCAACTCCTGCTGCTGGAAGAGCTCCTGCGCGTAGTAAGTATCATTGCCGATCTTCTGGTACTTGATGCCATCCACGAACGCCAGGCGCTTCGCCCGGTTGATGACATCTCCCGCGAGCTCTATAAACGCCTGCGGGTTGCCCCGGAAATCGTTCAAACGTCCGCAATCGATAAGGATGCGCGCCAAGCTCTTGCGCGTAAGCTGTGTACGGTCCTGAAGGTCCGTCAGTATATCCGGCAGGACGATATCGCCCTCTTCGATGGCAATGGGGGCAGAAACGGATGTCTCGGTGGCGAGTACGCCGCCCTGGCCGATGGCGAGGTCGGCTTTGCGTACCTGAACACGGGCCTTCGATACGGGTGGGGCGTCCTGGATCGCCTTTACACAGTCACGGATGAGCTTCTCATTGTCGAAGTGAACGCGGTATGTCGTTTTATGCTTGATGCGGGCCCATAATGCGCGAAACGCGGCGTCCTCGAAAACCGCCTGCCGTGTCCTTATCGTGACCCGATCATCGGCGTTTTTGATGTCTAGCCTGCCCGCGACCTTGCGTATCACGTCGCACACGGAAGCGAGGTTGGCTCGCAGCGCATCCGGCAATGTGAAGGTGCCGTCT
>DASZCB010000745.1:0-9416 GCA_035943575.1 Rhodanobacter sp.
ATCCCACCGACGACAGCCGAGAACTGCTGCGCCTGCTGAACGGCATGCTCGACAGCGGCAACCGCCTTCGCCCACTACCCGGCCCGGCCAACGCCACGCCGCTATCCGTCAGCGTGACCCTCACGCGGCTGGTGCCGCGCACGCAAAGCAGCGGCTCGTTATTCGCACCAACGCAGGATACCGGCCGCGTCGACGCGCTCGTCGACCGCATCAACGCAAAATTCGGCTACAACAAACTCTACTTCGGCAGCATGCAGCTCGCGCTCGAACACGACGCTGCACCGATGCGCATTCCGTTCAACCGCGTGCCCGACACCAAGAGCGAGAACGAGGCTACGCATGAGAGCGAGGCCAGCCACAATCCTCTGTGGCTACAGACGATGAACCGCTTCAAGGCGATCGCCGAAGGCGAACATCGGCGGCGGGAGGGGAAGAATCGAAAGGGGTGAGTTTGGGCGATGAGACGATACTGCGCAGGTCTATCTGCATGACCGTCGGCTCAATCGGCAGTAACCGACCGATCCACCATACGGTTTATTCCTCCATTTCTGGGCCATAAAAGATAGCCGCCCAAATCGTGACATATGCAAATCACGGCACTGCTCGCAACCTCCCCTTGGCCAGCGGCGAAACCGTTGCCACGCCTCAGTCCAACGCTGCTTGACTCCAACCGCGTAAAGCACCGACCATCGGTGCATACGCCCCGATTTGGGGTCTAATAAGCGTTAGACCTTATGACCAATGATCTCTACCGCTTTGTGGAGGCACAGGACGACGTCTTTCAGGTAGCCCTGGATGAGCTAAAATCTGGCCGCAAGCGCTCACATTGGATGTGATTTATTTTTCCGCAGCTTTATGGACTGGGCTACAGTGAACAGTCAAAGAGATTCGGTATTCGCGGCCTCGAAGAAGCCAGAGCCTACTTGAATCACCCCATTCTAGGATCAAGGCTTGAGTGTGCCACGCGCATCGTTCTTGATGGTAAAGCTCACCCCAGGGAAGTATTTGGCGAGCTCGACTATCAAAAATTTGTATCGTGCATGACTTTATTTGTGCTCGCTGCGCCAGCGCACCCACTCTTTGCTTCCGCTCTTCGGCACCTTTCGACTATCGATAAGAAAACAAAGGAAATGCTTGGGGAAAAATATGACAACCTATGAGACATCCACTCTGGCGCTTCAAGCCATAGTTGCTATAGCCGCATTTATTTCTGTTTATCTCGTTCTTCGCCAGCTTCGCTCTATGAGCAAACAGATTGAAGTCACGCAAAATGCTTCCGAGGCTCAAAGCATCATCTCTATAGCCAACTTTCTACAAGCAGCAGAAGTCCGTGATTCGAGAGCGGCAGTAAGATCTAGCCTCTCGAAAACTCACCATGACTCGTGGGACGAAACACAAAAGCGTCACGCATCTGCAGTTTGTGCAAACTATGACGTAGTTGCTGCTCTGCTAAAGGCGGGACTAATACGCAACAAGCATGTGATTGTGGACAACTGGAGTCCGAGCGTTAAGCACTGCCATCAAGTTCTTGCTCCTTTCATTGATTCCAAACGCAGAGAGCTTGGCGGCGACCCAAAGTACTGGCAGAACTTTGAATGGCTTGAGGCTCAATGCGGCCAGCATAAGGCCTAACAATTCATTCAATCCGACGCCACTCCGCGGCGCGATTTAACTCAAGCGTTAGGCCACGGATGGAACTATTTGCTAACCAGACTGGTACTGCTTCACTGGAAGCGTAGCCTGCGAAGCATTGCGGGCCAAACGTCACATTCAACGCGGCTCAGCATCGTCCACGCGCTGATTCGCCCCGCGCACCGCGCCAACAAAACCGCCAAACGGAATATCCGTAATCCCTACCAGCCCGATATGGCTGTTTTCGCCATCGAGAAGGCGGCCGGTCACCGGCTGATCGGTGTACTGGAACCAGTGCGCGCCTACGATGCCCGGATCGGCAGCAGCGGCGGCGATGAAACGCGCGTACGCCTCGCCGCGTTGCTGTTCGTTCCACACCGACACCACGCCCTTGCCAAACGGACCGCGGTCGTCGGAGCCGAAGTGGAATTCGCTGATCAGCACTGGCTTGTCCAATTGGTGTATCGCAGTCGCGTCGAAGCCGTGCTGCGGCAGATCGGCGTAGACGTTGAAGCTGACCACGTCGCAGTACTGCGCGCAGGCGGCGACGGCTTCGGGCGTGTTCACCGCGAAGCGGCCGCCGAGGAACAGGTGATGCGGATCGTGGCGGCGGATCGCCTCGGCGACGGTGCGGAAATAGGTGTCGGCATAGCGACGCAGCCACGCGCTGTAATCGGCGGCGATCGCCGGGTGCGCCACGTTCGGCGCGGGCGCGGCGAAGCCGGTGACGTTCAGCGCCTCCCATGAACTCAGCGCGATGCCCCACGCGGCGGACAGCGTTTCCGGTGCCACGTACTGCTTGCGCAACATCGCGATGAACGCCTGTTTGGCCGGGCTCTTTGCGTCGCCGGCGAGCGTACCTGCGGCCAGCCCCCAGCGCCCTTGCGGGCCGCTGCCGGCCCAGGCCAGTTCGTTGTCGGCGAAGTAGCCGAGCAGGTACGGATCGTCGCGTACGTCCGCGCTTGCCCTGGTCACCGCCATTTCCGCGGCCTGCACGAAGCGCTGATCGAACGGATCGGGCATGCGGCCCCAGTAGTCGTAGCCGCTGGCGACGTTGGCGTAATCGCCGGCGATATTGATCGAGCGCGTATACGGCAGCCGATGCGCGCGACTAAGCGCGTCGTCGCTCCAGTTGCCGACGGTGTTGAAGCCCCACGTTTGCAGCCGATCCAGCGTACGCGTGCGCCACGCGCCCAGCCAGTTCTTACCGTCGACGCGATACAGGTTCGCCGCGTAGAAATCGAACCAGCGGCCATGGTTATAGCCGATGCCCTGACTGGCGCGCTGCTCCTTGTTGCGGTTGTCGCCGCTGCCGTAGAACGCCGCCCAATCGCCGCTGGCCGGCAGCAAGTCCTTGAACATGAACTCGCGACCCTCGACATAGCTGCGGCCGCCGTCGGCAACCACGGCATTGACGCCGAGCGAGAAGAACGCGTGGCCGTCCGGCGTGACCAGTTGCCAGCGATCATCGATTTTCTGCGTGCGGAACCAGCCGGTGCAGTTCAGGCCATGGACGTCCAGACGTCCACCGTACTGATCGAGCCCGACGGCCTGCACCTTGGGCATGGCCGCATGCGCTGCGCGCAACGCAGCATCGGAATCGATTTTCTCCGGCCACTGCCCGCGGCTGAATTGCCCATAACGATCGACGATGCCGGTATACGCATCGCGCAACGCGGACTCGCCTGGAGCGGTGCCGACGCGACCGAACAGCAGGGTCTGCGCCGCCTGTGGCGCCGGCACGCCGAGCCGGATCGCGCTGACTCTGTGCCGGTCGAGCGTGCCTTGCACGATGGTCGCCAGCAGGATCGGCTGGCCGTGATCGTCGAACGGCATCAGCGGCCCCGCCTGCATGCCTCGGCCACGCGGCGACTCGGTGTGCAGCGGAATCACCAGCGTCTGCGCCGGCCCGGCCGGCACGCCCACCGTCGCTTGCAACTGCTGGCCGGCATCCGCTCCGTCGATCTCGACGCTGAGCGTCACCGCCCACGGCATCGCGTTTTGCACGCGCAGGCGCAGTTCGCCCCGCGCTGACCAGTCCCACGCGCCGCCGGCCGGCGCGATGACGATTTGCGGATGCGCTATCGGCTGGAACGCGTAACGCTGCTGCGCCACGCCGTCGCTGGCATGCTCGATCGCGCCGATCCGCTGCACATGATCGAGCGTGAGATGGGTCGCTGCATCGGGGCTGGCCAGATCCAGCACGTCCGGCGTGGTTGCCGCGTGGCAGGCACTCAATCCGAACAGACACGGCAACCAGATCAGCGCATGACGCTTCATCGACAGAACCTCACGGGAATGCCGGAGAGAGGGCTTCAGCCGGATGGATTACGAGTGTCGACGCGACCACCACTGCCAGCCGTAGTACACCGGCAGGCCCAGCGCGATGATCAGCAGGCTCATGCCGGCGTCGCCCGGTGCGTGGATGGCGCTAGCCACGATCACGCCGAACACGGTGATCACGAAGATAAGTGGCAGCAGCGGGTAGAACGGCACGCGGTATGGCGCCGGCTCGTCGATGAAATGCTTGCGGTACCAGAACAGCGTACCGATGCCGAACACGTGCCCCAGCCACTCACCCACCGTGGTGTAGTTGAGCAGCTGGTTGAAGCTGCCCGACACCGTCAACACGATTGCCCACAGGCCAAGCACCGCCAGTGCGATCTGCGGCGCACGCGTGCGTGCATCGACGCGCGCGGTAGCACGAAAGAACACGCCGTCCGCACCCATCGTCTGCAATACGCGCGCACCGCCGGCAATCGCGATGCAGCAGTAACCAAAGGTCGAACAGGCGATGCCGACCTCGATCACGGTGGCGCCATGCGCGCCGAACAGCCGCTGCATAAGATCCGCCGCCGGCGCCTGGCTGGTGGCGAGGCCTGCATGGCCGAGCCCCGCCAGATAGGCGAAGTTGACCAGCAGATAGCAGACCACCACGCCGACCATACCCATGCCGAGCGCGCGCGGCAAAGTGCGCTGCGGGTTGCGTACCTCACCGGCTAGGTCGTTGAGGTAATGAAAGCCGCCGTAAGCAAACAGTACCGGCAGCAAGGCACCGACAAATGCCCATGACGACACTTGCTGTGTGGTGTCCGGCACCAGCACCAGGCCCAGTTGGCCATGTGCGAGCATCAGTCCGGCGACCACCAGCAACGCGATCGCCATCACCTTCAGCACGGTGAAGATGTTCTGCATCCACGCACCGGCACGGATGCCGAACAGGTTGATGCCGACGATGAACACGATCGCGCCAACCGCGACCGGCAGTTCGTAGAGCCGGCTCAGGCCCAGTGCCCTGCAGAAATAGACAGCGAACTTCGTCACCACCGCGGCCACGCTGCCGGGGTAGTTGATCAGGGCCATGGTCCAGCCGAACAGGAATGCCGGCAGCAGCCCGAATGCCTCACGCAGGTAGACGTAGATGCCGCCCGCCTGCGGCCGCCGCGCGCCAAGTTCGGCGTAGCAAAGCACACCGGCCAGGGTCAGCAGGCCGCCAATCGCCCACAGGACGAGCACCTGCAGGCCGGACGAAGTGTTCTGCGCCACCGTCGCCGGTGTGATGAAGATGCCCGCCCCGATCACGCCGCCGATGACGATCATCGCGGCGTCCCAGGTATTCAGGCGACGGGCATAGGCATTGGCGGGTTCGGTCAGCATGGGCGCTACCTTGCCATTGTCCGTACCGGTTCGGCCAGTCCCGCCTGACACGGTCCGCTTCGCCGCCTGCTGTTCCGGCAAATTGACAAGCGCCAGCCGCCTCGGAACACTGTCGCCTGCGGCGCGACTCGCGCTGCAGGCTTCTGACGCGGTGGCAACGCCGCAGCGTCATCGCTACCGAGGGGTGCTGCAGCGGACCCGTCCGCCACGCTTGGTACGCGATTCCATTGCAAGGGCGCCCTTTCCGATTATTGGAGATGTCGTCATGTCCACTCACGCTGCCGCGCGCCGGCTCGCCCTCGCCACATCCACCGAATACCCGACGATCCAGCCGGACGACAGCCATCTGGCCATCTCGCTGCAGCGTCTCGGCATCGCGCCGACCGCCTGCGTGTGGAATGATCCGGCCATCGACTGGTCGGCGTTCGACGCGGTGCTGATCCGCACCACCTGGGATTACTTCATGCACTACGGGGCGTTCCGCGACTGGCTGGATCGGCTCGATCGACTCGGCGTGCCCACCATCAACGACAGCGCGCTGCTGCGTTGGAACAGCGACAAGCGCTATCTGCTCGAACTGGCTAGACGCGGCGTCGCGATCATCCCGACCCAGCTGACCAGCGCGGCCGAACTGCCCGGCGTGCTGGCGGCGATGCCGGGGCAGCAGGTGGTAGTCAAGCCGAGCGTCAGCGGCGGCGCCTGGCACACCTTGCGCGGCAGTGTCGGCGACGCGGCTTTCGCCGCGGCGGTGGCTCAGTTGCCGCGCGAACACGATTACCTGGTACAGCCGTTCGTGCCGGAAATCGTCAGCGACGGCGAATGGTCGCTGCTGTATTTCGCCGGCGTGTTCAGCCACGCCGTGATCAAGCGCCCGGCCACTGGCGACTATCGCGTGCAGGGCCAGTTCGGCGGCAGCGCCGAACCGATCGTGCCGAGCGCTGCAACACTGGCCGCGGCCGAACGCGCACTGGCCGCCGTCGCCGCGATCGGCCATGGCGATCACGCCTATGTGCGCGTCGATGGCGTGATCAGTGCCGGACATTTCCTGATCATGGAGCTGGAGTTGATCGAACCGCTCCTGCATCTGGCCGTGTACCCGCCAGCAGCCGAACGGCTGGCACAGGATGTGGCCGAACGGATCACCCGTGCGCCGCTGTCATCGATTGCGCTGGCAAGTGCGCTCTAGTCTGCCGCGCAGGCGAGGTCGCGCGACGGCCACACCGCCGTCGCGCACGCTGCGCACGCTGTCGTGGATCGGATCACTCGCGGTGTTCGGCGCGGCGGTGTGGATCCTGCATCACTACCTGAGCCGCATCGCCTGGCGTGATGTGATGGCTGCCTGGTCGCAGCTGCCGAACCGACGCATCGCGTATTCGGTCGCGGCCGCGGCGGTCAGCTTCGCGATGCTGGCGATGTTCGACGTGTTGGCGGCGCGCACGGTAGCGCGCGATCGCGTCTCCGCCAGGCTGGCCGCGTTCGCTGGCGCCGTCACCCAGGGCATCTCGAACACCTTGGGCTTCCATGCGATCACCGGCACCGCGTTGCGCTATCGCATCTACGCGTCGGTCGGTGTGGGTGCCGGTGACATCGCGCGCATCGTGGGGCTGGCCGGGCTCGGCGTGGGGCTGGGCTTCGCCGTGGTGATCACCGGCGCGCTGTGCTGGCAGCCGGCGATTACGCACGGCTGGGGACGCCTGCCCGGCATCGTGCTGTGCGTGCTGCTGGTTGCGCTGCTGGTCTGGCTCGCCCGGCGCCCGCGCACATTCACACTGGGGCGCTGGACGCTGGCGTTTCCCAGCGCAGGTATCGCGGCAACGCAGATGCTGATCGGTGGTGTGGAGATGCTGGCGGCGATCAGTGCGCTCTACGTACTGCTGCCGGCCAGCGTGGCGCCACCGTTCGTCGACTTTTTGCCGATCTACGTCGGCGCCGTGCTCGCCGGCATCGTCAGCCACTCGCCGGGTGGGCTCGGCGTGTTCGAGACAATCATGCTGGCGGCGTTTCCGGCCGAGGCGCGCGCGGATCTGCTGGTGGCGATCGTGTGCTACCGGCTGACCTACAGTCTGCTGCCGTTCGTGCTGGCCAGCGCCGCACTGGCCGTGTTCGAGATCCGGCTTCGTCGCCACACCAAGGCAACCGGCAAGCCACCGTAGGAGCGCACCCTGTGCGCGATGCTCTCCTGCGACATGACGAAAAGAGCATCGCGCACAGGGTGCGCTCCTACGGCATTCGGATAGTTCGGGACCTGATCAGTTCGACGGCGGATAGCGGCGGATCAATCGTTGCTGATGCAGGTGATGCCGCGCCAGCGCCAGCATGCCGATCGGCCGATGCCCGCGCGCACGATTGGCCGCGCCCAGTGCGAATAACAGCCGCTGCTTGGCGAACACCATGCGATAGACCTCGCGCACCGAATACTTCGGATCCCACGCATGCACCGCCTCGGAGCCTGCGCCGTTCACCTCCATGATGGTGAAGCGGCCGCAGCGCAGATCCTGTAGCGTGCGATAGCGCACGTCGAAACGGCCGACATGGAATTGCGGCATGTCGCGCGCGATCGCTTCGATCGCCGCGATCAGCTCCGCCGTGACGATCTCGGAACCATCCTCGTAACGGCCACCGATCCGGGTCGAGCCGATCAACGACAGCCGCACGGTATCGCCGACGGCCGGGATTTCGTCGGGATCATGGCGGCACTCATGCTCACGCTGGTTGCGCACCGCGCGCTGCAGGCGCGCGTCGGCGGCGATCAGCTGCGCCACCGTGCTGACACCATCGCCGATCACCTGCGGATAGTGACGTAGCAGGATGCCGAGCAACCAGCCGGATGGCTGGTCCGGACGGCGTACGTAGAAAATACCCGCCTCGCCTGGCTCGTCGAGATAGCGCTGCAGCATCAGCGATTCGCCGGCCGGATAACGCGCCAGGTAGTCGGCCAGATCCAGCGTGTCGTCGAGCCGGCGCACACCGAAGCCGCACCAGCCCAGATCCGGCTTGGCCACCACCGGAAACACCAGACCTGCCTCGCCCATCGCCGACAATGCAGCTGCCAGCATGTCGTCGCCCTCGACCTGCAGCATCACGTACGGCGCCACCTTCGAACGTGCATGCGTGCCCATGCTCTCGAAGTATTCCGACTTGGTGTCGCCCACCAGGCCACCGGCGGTGATCTGCGGATTCGCGGCGGACGGCAACGTGAGGCTGCGATATCGCAATCCCAGCCAGCACCATTGCAGCACCATCGGTATCAGGTTGAGCCATTTGGGAATGCGCTCGATCGTGCCCGGCCGCGGCGTGACCACGACGGGCGCTGGCCGCACGTCCAGCGCGGTGGCGACCGGCTCATGCATGCGCGGTCACCGCGTAGTGGATCGGCTTGTACGCGAAGTTGTTCGACTGCCCGGCCGAACACGCGGTGAGGCCGATCAGAAGATCCATCTGCGCCTCGAACACGATGTAATCACCGGCCCGGCTGAGCGGCGGCTCCACCCGGATCACGCCGGTCGTCGCATCCACCGGTACGTTCATGAAGATGTTGAACGCGGTAGGGATTGCATCCGGCGCGATGCCGTGCGGCGCCAGCACCTCCGCGAGATTGCCGAAGCAGCCGCGATGCGGTTCCACGTCGCCGTAGATGATACGGAACATCTCGGCCGAGCACGGCGACAGCAGAAAATCATGACGGCCGACGGTATCCGCGACGATGCGCAGCAGTACGCTGCTGCGGTTCGAATAGATCGGATCGCCGGTAGTCAGATAGATCTTGCTGGCGTAGTCGATGCTGCGCCCGGACGAGATCGCCTCGCCGGTGTCGTGCCGGTTGAACGCGACCAGGTCGGCCACCTGCTCGCCCTGCGGATCGATCACCTTCAGGTGTTCGCCGCGCTTGAGCTCGAACGCCATGCCGCTGCGCGGGGGAATGATCCGGATCATCGGCGGGCCGCTCCATCCATCGCATGGAACGGACAAACCCAGTCCGTGCCGACCTGACGCCCGCTGTACTGGCGCGCCTCCGAACTTTTGCCGTGCGCCGCAAGCATCGGATTCGACGAACCGGCGAAGGCGATGTCGCGCTCGATGATCGCCTGGCGCAATTTCTCGTAGCGCCCATCCGCACGCAGCTGCTC
>DASZCB010000746.1:0-2976 GCA_035943575.1 Rhodanobacter sp.
CACCACATGCCGGCCAACCTCAAGCGCGTGCAGATATGCCTCGCCAGCGGTGACCTGCCGAACCAGTGGTGTCCGCAGAAGGGCATGACCTGGTTCATTCCGGGCAAGTCGCCGATCCGCGTCAGCAACGTGCATCGGCCGGTGGTGATCGATGACGCCAGCGGCGAGCCGGCATGCCCGCCGTATGCCGGCAAGCGGACCCATGTCGAGGTCTATGAGTTCTGGCCATCCGACCTGCAACAGGTGTTTGCGCAGGCCGGCATTCCGCGTCGCAAACCTCCGCAGAACGTCGGTTGCAGCAATGCCGGCATACCCGATGGTGATCCGCCGCAGATCACCTCGCCGTTGCGTGGGAGCACCTATGCGATGCGGCTGGCCCAACTCGGGCAGGAGCGCATCGCCTTTGTTGCCACGACGGATGCCGACGCGCATGCGTTGTACTGGTTCGTCAATGATGCCTATGTCGGCCGCAGCGTGCCGGGTGAATCGCTATTCTGGCAACCGCAGACGGCTGGCAGCTACAACGTACGGGTCGTCGACGATCACGGCCGCGGCGACCAACGGCCGCTCACTATCGGCTTGGTCGAGTAGTCGCACGGGTGGCGTCCGGAACGCTGCGCTATGCTCGCTGTCTCAGCACCACACCCAAAATGTCCGCCACCCCATGTCGCCATCCCAGGCTACGTCCTACTACCGTGCCACGGCAACGCCTTACGAAAGCTTTGCTCCCCTGCAAGGTCGGCAGCATGCGCGGGTGGCAATTATCGGCGGTGGTTTTGCGGGACTAAACACGGCGCTTGGACTGGCTGAGCGGGGCATGCGCGACGTGGTGTTGCTGGAGCGCGAACAGATCGGCTTCGGCGCCTCCGGTCGCAACGGTGGTTTCGTGTTTGCCGGCTATTCGCTGGGCGAGCAGTCGCTGCTCGATCAGTTGGGCAAGACACGTGCGCAGGCGCTGTTCAAGCTCACCATCGACGCAGTGCAGCGCATTCGCCAGCGCATCGCCGATTACGCCATTCCTTGCGATGCGGTCGATCAGGGCGTGATCTGGGCCAACTGGTTCCGCGATCCAGCCGTGCTGCACCAGCGCCAGCAGTTGCTGGCCGAACATTACGGCGTGCAGTGGCAATGGCTACCTCAAACCGAGCTGCGCGAGCGCATCCGCAGCGGTCGCTACCACGACGGTTTGTACGAGCGTGACGCGCTGCATCTGCATCCGCTCAACTATGCGATCGGGCTCGCTGCGGCGGCGGCCGGGCAGGGTGTTCGCATCCATGAGAATAGCGGGGTTTGCAGCCTCACGCGCGAAGGTCTGCAGTGGCGTGTGCGTACCGCGCAGGGCGAATTTCTGGTCGATCAGGTAGTGCTGGCGTGCGGCGGTTATCTGGCCGGCCTGCAGAAGCCGATCGATCGGGCGATTCTGCCGATCGCCACCTACGTGATGGTGACCGAGCCGCTGGGCCATCGGATGGACGATTGTCTGCATACCCATGCCGCGATCTACGACAGTCGCTTCGCGTTTGATTATTACCGCGCGTTGCCGGACACGCGACTGCTGTGGGGCGGTCGTATCTCGATCCGCAACCGTTCGCCGCAGGCGGTGCAGCGACTGCTGACCAAGGACCTTCTGCGGGTGTTCCCGCAATTGCACGGCATCAAGATTGATTACGCGTGGTCGGGCCTGATGAGTTACGCACGACACCAGATGCCACAGATCGGCGGCAGCGACAACGGACTCTGGTGGGCGCAGGCATTCGGCGGCCACGGTCTCGCGCCGACCTGTGCTGCCGGCGAATTGCTTTCGGCGGCGATTGCCGCAGGTGACGATCGCTGGAAGCAGTTTGCGGACTACGGTCTGAGTAGCACGCATCGGCCATTCGGTTATCTTGGTGCGCAGACTGCTTATTGGTGGCAACAGAGCCGTGACTGGCTGAAGACGAGGTTGGAAGGATGAGCGAAGTAGATCAGGGTGAAATCTGCTGGGCCGATTTCGAGAAGGTACGGATTGTCGCCGGCACGGTGACGCGAGTGGAGCCGTTCCCCGAAGCGCTCAAGCCGGCGTGGAAGGTCTGGGTGGATTTCGGCCCGTACGGCGAGAAGAAGACCAGTGCGCAGATCGCCGCGTTGTATAACGCCGAGCAACTCGTCGGTCGCCAGATCGTGGGTGTGATCAATTTCCCCGAGAAGCAGATCGGCCCGTTCCGCTCGCAATTTCTGCTGACCGGGTTTCCCACCGAAGAAGGCGTCGTACTCACCGCGATCGAACGACGGGTGCCCAACGGTACACGACTGGCGTAAACAGTTGGGCGGCTGGTTATTCAAGGCATCTGTCACGAGTGGAAGAACGGATGCCTCCGTTTCGCCCGAATTTCGCCTCGAAGCGTTTCGCTCCGTGCGTCACCATGATGGTTTCACCCATCCGGAGAACTCCGATGAAACCTTTCGTCAGCGCGCTGCTATTCGGCGCGATTAGTGCCGCAGCTACGCCGTCGTACTCGCAGAGTGCCAGCTGGAACCAGCCGCAGCAGCCGTTCGCGGTTTATGGCAACACGTACTACGTAGGTACCCGTGGTTTGAGCGCCATCCTGATCACTTCGCCGCAGGGCCATGTGCTGATCGACGGCACGCTGGAGAGCAACGCGCCGCAGATCGAGGCGAACATCCGCGCGCTTGGTTTCCGCATGCAAGACATCCGCGTGATCCTCAATTCGC
Organism: Rhodanobacter sp.; assembly: GCA_035943575.1. Classification (GTDB taxonomy): domain Bacteria; phylum Pseudomonadota; class Gammaproteobacteria; order Xanthomonadales; family Rhodanobacteraceae; genus Rhodanobacter. Next base: position 2,713 of record DASZCB010000746.1, read on the forward strand.
ATGCGCATTTCGATCACGCCGGTGCCATTGCCACCCTGGCGAAGGATAGTGGTGCGCAGGTGCGTGCGAGCACGCTAGGCGCACGCGCGCTGATGGCGGGTGGTGAGGATCCGGACGATCCGCAATATGGCGAGGCGGCGCACTTTCCACCGGTCGTCCACGTCAAGGTGATCGGCGACGGCGAGACGGTGCAGTTCGGTGAGCTGGCCATTACCGCCCATTACACGCCGGGCCACACGCCAGGCAGCACGTCATGGACCTGGC
>DASZCB010000747.1:0-2025 GCA_035943575.1 Rhodanobacter sp.
TGCGTCGAGTTACCTCATCAAAGCGGTTGCTCTCGTGTGTCTGACCACCATAGATACGCACCTCACGATGTGCGCCAACCGACTCCTCTACCGTGCCGGTCACCGAACCCATCGACCCCTGAATGCGCCGACTGATCAGCCGGTAGCGCCGACTTACCACGGCGGCGATCAACGCGATCGCCGGCACCATCACGAGCAACGCCAGCGTGAGGTAAGCGCTGTTGTGCAGCATCACCCAGAACATAGCGAGGACGGTAAAGCTGTCGGTCACCGCACTTTTTATCGCATCGGTGGCAGCCGATGCCACCTGCTCGCTGGTATAGGTGATGCGGGAAATCTGCTGTCCCGACGGCTCGGCACCGAAAAACGCCGATGGCAGCCTCAGGTAGGCATCGAACACATCCTTCTGGATCGCCTGCACCACATGACGGCCCATATACGAGATGCCGTAATTGCTGGCGTAGGTGCCGCAGGAGCGCACGAAAAAGATACCAATGATCCAGATCGGCATCCAGAAAATCAGATACGCATCCTTCCTCGCGAACAGGTTGTCGATCATCGGCTGCAGCAGCTGGGTGAAGAGCGCCATGCCACCACCGTCCAGTAACATGCCCACCAGCGAGATCAGACCCATCAGCCAGTAGCGCCGGGTATAACCGAGCAGACGCTTGTAGATCCGCCAGGACTCCGCGTCCCAGATCGTGACCTTCTTGTTCTTGTCGATCACTGCGCGGCGCCAGGCTTGCTCGGCGTCGTCGCGATCGACAGCTTGGTGAAACCGAGCTGGCCGAGCGCGTCCATCGCGGTGACGACGTCCTGGTGCGGCGTCATGGCATCGGCGCGAATTGTCACCTGCCGCTCGCGATCGGCGCCGGCATTGCGTGAGATGGTCTGCTTGAGCGGTTCGATGCCTTCGCCAAGCACCTCGTCGCTGCCCACATAGAAGCGACCGTCGTGGTCGATCATGATGGTCAGCGCCGGGGCGTTCATGTCGCGATCCTGCGTGCTGGCCTTGGGTAGGGTCACCTGCAGGCGCGAATGCTGCACGAACGTGCTGGTCAGCACGAAGAACATCAGCAGGGTCAACAGCACGTCGATCAACGGAATCACGTTGATCTCGAAATCATCGCTACGGCGATCGTTGCTGATACGCATCGGTGCGCGCTCAGCCCGCGTCCGGCGTCATCGACGACGGCGTACGCCGTGGCCGCACCGGGACCGCCGCCGCAGCGGGCGCCAGGGTCAGATCGTCGAGCAAGGCCGTGGCCTGCTTCTCCATCTCCACGCAATAACCGGCCACGCGCGAGCGGAAGTAACGGTGCAGCACATACGCCGGAATCGCCACGGTCAGGCCTGACGCCGTGCAGATCAGTGCCTCGCCGATGCCGCCGGCCATCTTGGCCGGGTCGCCGATGCCGCCGGCCATCACTTCCATGAACATGCGGATCAGGCCGATCACGGTACCGAACAGGCCTAATAGCGGGCCGATCAGCGCGATGGTGCCCAGCGTGTTGAGGTAACGCTCCATCCGGTGGATGACGTGCCGGCCGGTGTCTTCGATGCGTTCCTTGATCAGTTCGCGCGGCTGCCTGCGCACGGCCAGTGCGGCGGCCAGCAACTCACCTAGCGGCGAGCCGTTCGACAGCGTGTCGAGATGAGAGGGATCGAGCTGACCGGAGCGCGCCCACTGGCGCACCTCGTCGCCCAGACCGGGCGGCAACACCGACTTGCGGCGCAGGGTCCAGCAACGTTCCAGCACGATCGCCAGGGCAATCGCCGAACAGATCAGGATGGGCACCATCGCCCAGCCACCAGCCATCAGAATTTCCAGCACTTTTCGACCCCACCGCGCTACCTGACAAGGAGCGCGCATGATAGCAGTCTCGCCTGGATGTACTGCGGCAAGCGTGGCATTCCCGCTTTATTCGCGCCAGTAGCGCGGCTGCCGATCGCGCCAACCCTGACCACGCTGCGGCGGGGCGTCGGCGGGAAAATCCAGCGGGATCGCACCCTGCGTGGCCGTAT
>DASZCB010000748.1:0-2475 GCA_035943575.1 Rhodanobacter sp.
CTCGCAACGCTGCGCCGGGCGTCGCCCTTGCCGCAACCGCCGCCGGACCTTCTTGATGCGCGCGGCCATCTGGAACTGATGGAAGACTGGCTCTTCAACAACAACGGCAAATTCCAGCTGCGCGAGTTCGCCTCGCCCCAGGCCACAACCATTAACTGACGGACCGCAGCGCCATCGCGCATCCTGCGCGCTTCCGTTTGCCGTGCTGGCGTTCGGCTGCCGCGTGAACCCGGCAAACGGGATCCACCCGCACGCAAGAACACGTCACGCCAGGGCGAGACAGCGGACGGATGTGCGCTGCGTCGGCGTTAAGACCGACCCGCCGGTCGACAGTTTCACGCAAGGTGCGCCGCGGTGACCGAACGTGGGACTCTGCCCCTCTTCGGGCGTCGCCCTTCCGTCGGCCGAGGGCTTCAGATTCCGGGCGTGGGATTTGCTGCGGCAACGGTGTGGTTACGCGGATCGCCGACGGGTGAACTAGCGTGCGCCGGTCGGGCTTTGTTGCAGCAGGCCCGTCCAATTGATCCCCCGGGAGAGGTTCAGATGGATCGCCCTGAATATTCCAGCAATCCTCGTAGGTGCATTCATTCCTTGCTGCTGCATGGATTTGTCGTCCTGCTTGCGGCGCTGTGTACGTCATGCGGCGGTGGCGGCGGGACGACAGCCGATGCGGGAAGCACCGGTGGGTCGGGGGGAAGCACTGGGGGCTCTGGCGGCAGCACCGGAGGTTCTGGCGGCAGCACTGGCGGTGCCGGTAATCCCGCCGCACCGACCGATGTGCTGACCTACCACAATGATCTCGCGCGCACCGGCCAATACCTTACCGAAACCACCCTCACGCCGGCTAATGTCAATGCGTCAGGCTTCGGCAAAATCGGGTTTCTCCCGGCGGACGGCAAGGTCGATGCGCAGCCGCTCTACGTCAGCAACCTCAGCATCGGCGGGGTGACCCACAATGTCGTCTATGTCGTCACCGAACACGCCAGCGTTTACGCGTTCGACGCCGACACCAGCGCGCAGCTCTGGCAACGCACGCTGCCCGGCGCCGGCGAAACCACGAGCGATGACCGCCACTGCGGGCAGATCACCCCCGAGATCGGCATTACTGCAACGCCCGTCATCGATCGGGCCCGCGGCGCGAACGGTGTGCTCTACGCGGTCGCCATGAGCAAGGACGCGGGCGGCGGCATCCATCAGCGGCTGCACGCGATCGACCTCGCGACGGGTGCCGAGATGCTGGGCGGCCCGACCGAGATCGCGGCGACCTATCCGGGCACCGGCGCGAACAGCAGCAACGGCGTCACCGTCTTCGATCCCCCGCAGTACGCGGAGCGGCAGGCACTGGCGCTCGTCGATGGCAAGCTCTATCTCGGCTGGACGTCACACTGCGACCAGGGAACCTACGGTGGCTGGGTAATGGCCTACGACGCCCAGACGCTCACGCAGACGGGCGCACTGAACCTCACACCGAACGGCAGCGAAGGCTCTATCTGGATGAGCGGCGCCGGCATGGCGTCGGATGGCACTTCGCTCTACCTGCTCGACGCCAACGGCACCTTCGACCAGACACTGAACCCACAGGGTTTCCCGGCAAACGGCGACTACGGCAATGCGTTCCTAAGGCTGTCGATCTCGCCACGGCTCGCGGTGGCCGACTACTTCGCGACCTTCGACACGATTGTCCAGTCGGCGCAGGACGCGGACCTGGGTTCCGGCGGCGCCCTGGTGCTGCCGGACCTGGCCGATTCGAGCGGCGCGATCCGCCATCTGGCACTGGGTGCCGGCAAGGACTCGAAGATCTACGTGGTCAACCGCGATGCGATGGGCGGGTTCAATGCGGGCGCGAACCTGATCTGGCAGGAGGTCGATGGCCAGCTGCCGGGGGGCGAGTTCGGCATGCCGGCCTATTACAACGGCGTTGTGTACTTCGGCGCGGTCGGCGACAATCTCAAGGCCTTCCCGCTGAACGCGGCCCGGCTCGCGACCACGCCGTCGTCGCACAGCCCTGGCACATTCGCCTATCCGGGCGCGACGCCGAGCATCTCGGCCAATGGAACAGCGAACGGCATCGTCTGGGCGGCCGAGAACGGCGCCGTGGGCGGGCTCCATGCGTTTGATGCCAGTGACCTCAGCCGGGAGCTGTACAACAGCAGGCAGTCCGGCGCGCGCGACGGATTCGGCGCGGGCAACAAGTTCATCACGCCGATGATCGCGCACGGTCACGTGTATGTCGGCGCGACCAATGGCGTTGCGGTGTTCGGGCTGCTGCATTAGGAATGCGTGGCTGCGGGGCGGCAAGGCGTGCGCCGGAACGATGATGTGGCCGCGTTCAATCGTCCGCGCCCATCATCGCCGTTGGCGGGCAGGACGCTGCGAGGTCGCCGACCGACGGGAGGCCAGGCGCCGTCGGGCGACGCGTGAGACTCGGGGCTCCGCTCCGGTGGTTCGCCCGGTTGTGGATCGATCCCGGCGATC
>DASZCB010000749.1:0-7550 GCA_035943575.1 Rhodanobacter sp.
CTCAACGCACGTATCGTCGGCACGCAGATCCGCGCCCGCGCGTGGGAGCTGCTGATCGCCATGCTGTTGATGGAAGCCGCGTTCGGCCTGCCTGGCGTGATTGCCGCGCCGATCTACTACGCCTATCTGAAGAGCGAGCTGGAGGCGGAGCGGTTGATCTGAGCAACCGGCCGGCAATTCAGGCCCGTCCCGACTCGGCGAGCAGTTTCTGCAACTCGTGCAATTGAGGTTCGTAGTGTTTCCAGCGGCCGATTGCGGTGCGGTAGATCGGCGCGCGCACCTGCCAGGCATTAGGCGTGTTGACTGGCGCGGTGTTGTTCTCGGAACGCAGGCAGGCATCGTTCCATGGCAGGTCGCAGAACGCCAGCAGTTGGCGTGCAGTTGCTACAGGCGCTTTCACCAGCGATTCGTAAGGCAGCTCAAGGATGCGCCCGGGCAGCACGTTCCTCCAGTGCGCGATCAGGCGGTCGAACTGGATGTAATACCGGCCTGTGTCGAGCAGATCGAAGGAATAGTCGTAGTAGGGCGACTCCCGATCGAAGAGATGGCGGAAATTGCCGAGGCAGGTGTCCAGCGGATCGCGGCGCAGACAGATGATTTTGGCGTTCGGCAGGGCGCGGGCGATGAAACCGGCATACAGGAAATTGTGCGGCAGCTTGTCGATGAAACGTGGGGTGTGTCCGGTGGCGGGACGGGTGCTGGAGAGATAGGCGGCACCGAGTCGTTTCCAGTCGATGCCGCGAGTGCGCGCGCCGATATCCGGGTCGAACAGGATCGGTGTGCGACTACCTGACGCCTGCTGCAGCGCCGTCGGGAAGTTCTGCAGCTCGCCCGCGGCATGCACGTCCGGATGACTGGAAAGGATGCGGTCAAGCAGTGTCGTGCCGGTGCGTGGCATGCCAATGATGAAGATCGGCTCGTCGGTGGGATCGCCTTCGGTTGGCCCGCTGTGCGCCGCAGGGAAGGTACGCACCAGGGCATCGAACATGGCCTCGTCATGTTTGATCGAATAAGGGCGCAGGCTGCGTGCAGCCGCGTTACCGCGCAAGAGATGCTCGAAGGCTTTCGGGTAATCGGCGGTATCGTCGTACTCCTTGGCCAGCGCGATGTTGAGGTAGGTCCGCGCGCCGATGTCGTTGCCGTGCTGTGCCAGCAACGACTGCATCCGATCGAGGTGATTGCTTGTGAGGGTCTGTTGCCGCAGCTGAGCCAGGTTCAGGTGCGCTCTCCAATAGCGGGGCTCGAGTCGGATGCCTGCCTCCAGTTCGCGTTCGGCGCCGGCGTTGTCACCCAAGGCCGTCAATGCGTGGGCAAGATTGAGACGGGAAGAAGCCTGCTCGGGTATAAGCTCTACGGCGCGGCGAAAGACCGTCGCCGCTTGCACGAACGCATGGACCTGCGTGTAGACCGCGCCCAGCGCATCCAACGTCATCGGATCATTGGGCGAGAAATTCATGGCCTTGTCGGCAACAAGCCGGGCCTCCCGCATTCGCCGAACAAGGCACAGTGACTTCGCGTATTGCGCGAGGAAGTCGGCGCGGTCGGGTTCCAGCTGGGTGGCCTTGAGCAGGCAATCCAGTGCCTGCGGCATCTGTTGCGTCTGCATGAACGCCACACCAGCCATGAAATGCACTACCGGATCGTGCGGGACGAGAGGCAGAAGTTGCGTTGCACGTTGCTGCACTCGCGACCAGTCATTCTGGTTGAATGCAGTGATGAGCTTGGCATAGACCCTGGTCGACTCGATCATGGGAATCCTCTGGCGCCAGAAGGCAAGTACGACAGACTATCGTGGATGGAAGTGGAAAACATTTGTCCGAGCCGTCTACTCAGCCACCCGCCAGCATCGCCGCGATCTTCGCCATGTGCGACTGGGCGGTTTCGCGGATCACTTCCTTGTCTGCTTCCGGATCCTTGCCCTGCCAGTGCAGGTCGGCCTGCGGCAGTTCGTGCAGGAAGCGGCTGGGCTGGTTGGTGTGCACGTCGCCGTAGCGCTTGGTCTTGGCCGACCATGACAGCGTCAGCAGTTCCTTGGCGCGGGTGATGCCGACGTACATCAGGCGGCGCTCCTCGTCGATGCGGCCTTCGTCGATGGCGCCTTCGTGCGGCAGTGTGCCGTCCTCGCAGCCGACGATGAAGACGAAGCGGAACTCCAGCCCTTTCGCTGCATGCAGCGTCATCATGCGCACGGCATTGCCAGGCTCGTCGCGATCGGCGTGACTGAGCAGGGCCAGCTGCGAGGCGAGATCGCCGGCGCTGTTGCCGCCTTTCTGCATCGCGCGAAACCAGTCGGCGAGTTCTTTCAGGTTGCCGAGCTTGCGTTCGCGCACGGCGGCATCGGTGGTGCTGGCGGCGATCTGCGCGGCGTAGCCGGTGCGCTTGAGGATCAGTTCGACCAGATCGGCTGCGCTCTGATGCAACGAGGCGCTGCGCAGTTCGTCCAGCAGGTTCGCGAACGACGCCAGCGCGGCAGCCGGGCGCGGCGTGAGCTGGCGCAGCACGCCGTCGCTGCGGGTAGCGTCGAGCAGCGACGACTGACGCGATTGCGCGAGCTGGCCGAGTTTCTCCAGTGTGGTCGAGCCGATCTCGCGCTTGGGCACGTTGACCACGCGCAGGAACGCGGCGTCGTCGCTGGGGTTGGTCAGCAGACGCAGGTAGCACAGCAGGTCCTTCACCTCGGCGCGGTCGAGAAAACTCAGCGCGCCGGTGAGGTGGTAGGGGATCCGCGCCAGGCGCAGGGCTTTTTCCAGAACCCGTGCCTGGAAGTTGCCGCGGTACAGGATCGCGATGTCGTGCCAGCGCGCCTTGTGCTTCTCCGCCAGCGTGGTGACGATTGCGGCGACGTGTTCGGCCTCGTGCTCGGCTTCCTTGCATTCGAGCACGCGGATCGGCGCGCCTTCCGGGTGCTCACTCCACAGCTTCTTTTCGTGCAGGTGCGGATTGTTCGCGATCAGCGCGTTCGCTGCGCGCAGGATGCGCTTGCCGCAGCGGTAGTTCTGCTCCAGCTTGATCACGCGCAGGCTTGGCCAGTCGCGCCCGAGCTGGTCGATGTTTTCCGGGTTGGCGCCGCGCCAGGCGTAGATCGACTGGTCGTCGTCGCCCACGCAGGTGATGCCGCCGCGTTCGCCGGTCAGCACTTTCAGCAGGCGGTACTGCGCGTCGTTGGTGTCCTGGTATTCGTCGACCAGCAGATAGCGCAGACGCTCGCGCCAGACCTCGCGGCATTCGGCGTCGGCTTCGAGGATGCGTAGCGGCAGACGGATCAGGTCGTCGAAATCGACTGCATTGAACGCGGCCAGACGCTGCTGGTACATGTCGTAGATCGTCGCCGCCTCCAGTTCGCGCGGACTGCGCGCGGCAGCGAGTGCTTCCTCCGGCGAAAGGCCACCGTTCTTGGCGCGGCTGAGCAGGTTGCGGATGCCGAACAGCACGTCGGGTTTGGCACCCTTCGGCGACAACTCCTTGACGATGCCGGCGCTGTCGTCCGCATCCAGCACTGAAAACCCGCGGCGCAGGCCAGCGCGGGCGTGTTCGATCTGCAGGAACTTCAACCCCAGCGCGTGGAACGTGCACACGGTGAGCGCTGCTGCATCCTCCGTGCTGACCAGTTTGGCCACGCGCTCGCGCATCTCGCGCGCGGCCTTGTTGGTGAAGGTGATCGCGGCGATCTTCGACGGCGCCAGCTTCCGGCGCGCAATCAGGTAGGCGATCTTCTGGGTGATCACGCTGGTCTTGCCGGAACCGGCGCCGGCCAGTACCAGCAGCGGGCTGTCGCAGTGTTCGACGGCGGCGAGTTGTTGCGGATTGAGCATGGATCGGGAACAACGTGAGGCGGCGGCCGATGGTAACAGGCCGCTCTCTCGTGGCGCCCGGCTTCCGCCATAATCGGCGGCTTGGGGTATTTCGCTGGAGTGGCGGGATCGATGGAGGAAGCATGACGGATCGGCAGGAAGTGACGGCGGAGCAGTGCGATGTGGTGGTGATCGGCGGCGGTCCGGGCGGCAGTACCGCGGCGGCGCTGCTGGCGCGGCGCGGCTACACGGTGATCGCGCTGGAGAAGGCGCATCATCCGCGTTTCCATATCGGCGAGTCCTTGCTGCCGATGAACCTGCCGATATTCGAGCGGCTCGGTGTGCTGGACAAGGTGCGCGCGCTCGGCGTGTTCAAGCCCGGCGCCGATTTCGAGGCGAAGAACGAGCGCGGCTACAACACGTACGCGTTTGCCCGCGCGATCGGCAATAGTCCACCGCATGCGTACCAGGTGTGGCGGCAGGACTTCGACAAGATGCTCTACGACCATGCACATGAGTGCGGCGCTGACGCGCGCGAGGGGCATGAGGTAGTGCAGGTCGAGCAGCGCGGCCCGCGCGAAAGCTGGCTGGACGTGAAAACCGACGACGGCCGCAGCTACTGCATCCAGGCGCGTTACGTGGTCGACGCCAGTGGCCGCGACGCGCTCCTTTCCTCGAAAAAGAAACTGCGTCGCAAGAACGATCAGCACCAGAGCGCGGCGATCTTCGGCCATTACCGCGGCGCGGAGCGGCGTGCGGGCGAGGATGAGGGCAACATCAGCATTTACAGCTTCGAACATGGCTGGATGTGGATGATCCCGCTGCCCGACGGCGTAATGAGCGTGGGCGCGGTGTGCCGGCCGGAATACCTCAAGCAGCGCAAGGGCCGCACGATCGAGTTCCTGTTGGATACGCTGAAGCGGAGTCCGGCGCTGTGGCGTCGCCTCGAACATGCGCAGCTGATCGACGACGAAGTTCGCGTCACCGGCAACTACTCCTACGATTCGACGCAGATGGGTGGGCCGGGCTGGGTGCTGGTCGGCGATGCGTTCGCGTTCCTCGATCCGGTGTTCTCTTCCGGCGTGTACCTGGCGATGAGCGGCGCCGAGCAGGCGGTCGACGTGGTCGACCGGGCCCTGCGCGAACCGCGGCGCGAGACGGCCTTGCTGCGCAAGCTGGAGAAACGCCAGCGTGCCGGCATGGCGCGTTTCTCGTTCTTCATCTACCGCTTCAACGGGCCGGTGATGCAACAGATGTTCCGCGAGCCGCGCAATACCTGGCAGCTGGAGCAGGGCGTGATCTCGATGCTCGCCGGCGATCTGTTCGACACGCCGGTGGTCTTGCGCAAATTGGGTCTGTTCAAGCTGGTCTACGCGATTTGCACGCTGCGCGACTGGCGCCGCAGTCGCGTGGAGCACAAGTATCGGCTTGCCCAGGCGCGTGCGCAGTTCACTGGCGGCAACACGCCGCTGGACAAGGCCTGAAGGCAGGAGCGAGAGGTGAGGAACGGGAAGCGAGAGTGCATACTCGTCAACCGCCGTACCTGCGGCGGCCCTCAGTCCTCACTTCCTGAACCTCGGTCCTGACCTCATGGCCAAGCTCTATTTCTATTACTCGGCAATGAATGCCGGCAAGACAACTACGCTGCTGCAGAGCGCGTACAACTATCACGAGCGCGGCATGCGCACGCTGATCCTCACGCCAGCACTGGACAACCGCTACGGCGACGGCGTGGTCGCCTCTCGTATTGGCCTGAAGGCGAATGCGCGCCGTTTCGGCGGCGACGAGAATCTGCTGACGCTGGTCGAGGCCGACATCGCGGTGCACGGCGCGCTGCACTGCGTGTTCGTCGACGAGGCGCAGTTCCTCACCAAGGCGCAGGTGTGGCAGATCAGCGACGTGGTCGACCGGCTCAATATCCCGGTGCTGGCGTTCGGCTTGCGTACCGATTTCCGCGGTGAGCTGTTCGAGGGTAGCCGCTACCTGCTGGCCTGGGCCGACAACCTGGAAGAGATCAAGACGATCTGCCATACCGGCCGCAAGGCCACGATGGTGGTGCGCGTGGATGAACAGGGCCATGCCGTTACCGAGGGCCCGCAGGTTGAGATCGGCGGCAACGACCGCTATGTCTCGGTGAGTCGCGCCGAGTTCAAGAAGATCAGCGAAGGCAGCGGTCGCATCGAACTGCAGCAAACCGTGCTGCCGCTGGGCGAAAGCCGCTGAGTGGCGCCCATCACAAGGAATTTCATGAGCAACCCGATCATCATCCCCGCCTGGCAGCGTCCACACTGGCAAGCCAGTGACGAGAAAATCCTGCTGCAGTTCTATGTGTTCGGCAAGTTCGACGCCGTGCGCGTGCCTTCCGCGGAATACGGCAGCGAGGGTCTGCCGACCGGCATCGAGGCGACCAGCCATTACCACAGCGCGTTGCGCCAGTGGGAAGGCTATCCGCTGAAAGGCGCGATGGGTCGCATGTTCAAGGCCGACGCACCGGAAGCCTGGCAACTTGCGTTCGATGCGCCCGAAGTGATGGTCGTGCGCGGTACGCTCGAGGACAGCCCGGCCACCGGCTACCTGCGCGACACGCTGGGCGTGCTGGCGGGCATGCTCGATATCGGCGGCACCGCGATCCTCGATCCGCAGACGCTCAGCTTGCTGGATGCCGACGCGTGGCGCCGGAAATACCTGATCCGCGATGGCGCACCGATCCGCAACCATCTGCTGATCCTGCGCGACGGCGAGTCCGAGCCGGACCACTCATGGGTCCACACCCGTGGCATGCGCAAGTTCGGCCGCCCCGACATCAGTATCCGCCAGGTGCCGGATCGTGCCGTCGACCGTGCCGGTCTGCTGTGCGAAAAGCTGGTCGAACTGCAGGCGCTCGGCGCGCACTTCAGCGATGGCCAGACGCTGGATATCGAAGGTATTCCCGGTGGTGTCGTGGCGCATCTCGGCGGCGGACTGGACGACCCGCAGTTCAACAACACGTATGTCGAGTTTCATTGGCCCGAGTGATCACGGCCGTGATCACTGTGTAGGAGCGCACCCTGTGCGCGATAGTTCTTCGTCTTATCACGCAAGACCATCGCGCACAGGGTGCGCTCCTACAACGGATCATCCGTTCAGCGCTGGCAGTGCGGACACCAGAACGTCGAGCGTTGTCCCAGTACGACCTGCCGGATCGCCGTGCCGCATACGCGGCACGGTTCACCTGCGCGGCCATACACGTTGAGCTCGCGGAAAAAGTAACCGGGTGCGCCGTCGGGGCTGATGAAGTCGCGCAAGGTGGTGCCGCCGCGTTCGATCGCCCAGGCCAGGATGCGTTTCACTTCGGCGGCGAGCCGCGCATAGCGTGCACGTGAGACGGCACCGGCGGCGCGGCGCGGGTCGATGCCGGCAGCGAACAGCGCTTCGCTGGCGTAGATGTTGCCCACCCCGACGACGATCGCGTTGTCCATCAGGAACAATTTCACTGCCGCGGTGCGGCCGCGCGAGAGGTGCCACAGCAGGTCGCCATCGAACGCGTCGGTCAGCGGTTCCGGGCCGAGCTTCGCCAGCAGTTCGTGTGTTTCGCCAGGCGCCTGCCACAGCAGGCAGCCGAAGCGACGCGGGTCGGTGAAACGCAGGATGCGCGGCGCTTGCGTAGCTGTGCGTTCCAGGGCGATATCGACGTGATCATGTTTGCCCACCGGCGCATCCGGTGGCAACACGCGCAGCACGCCGGACATGCCCAGATGCAGCAGCGCACTGCCGACTTCG
>DASZCB010000750.1:0-9360 GCA_035943575.1 Rhodanobacter sp.
CGGCGCCGCCTTCCAGGATCTCGTCCCAGCCGGTCAGCGTCTTGCCCTTGTCCGCGAGGTAACGCTGGATGCGCTGGATGAAGTAGCTCTGCAACCCGTCGCCATCCTTCAAACGTTCGTCGCGCATGCGCTGCTGCGACGTGGCGCTTGCCAGCCACTGAGTCTTCGGTACTTCGTCGCCGCCGATGTGGATATACGGCGCGGGAAACAGAGCGGTCACCTCGTCGAGTACGTTCTGCAGGAAGGTGAAGGTAGCCTCGTCGCCGGCGCAGTAGATATCGCTGAACACGCCCCAGCCCGCGGGTACCTCGATCGGTTTCTTCGGGCACGACAGCTGCGGGTACGCCGCAACGGCCGCTGAGGAATGCCCCGGCATCTCGATCTCCGGAATCACCATGATGTTGCGCCGCCGCGCGTACTCCACCACGTCCCTGATCTGCTGCTGGGTGTAGAAGCCGCCGCTGCGACGGCCATCGGCCTCGGTGCGCCAGGCGCCGACTTCGGTGAGCTTCGGATATTTCCTGATCTCTATGCGCCAGCCCTGGTCGTCGGTCAGGTGCCAGTGGAACGTGTTGATCTTGTAGTGGGACAGCAGGTCGAGCTGCTTCTCGACGAACGCCACTGGCATGAAGTGCCGCGCGACATCGAGCATCACGCCGCGATAGGCGTAGCGCGGGGCGTCGTCGATGCGTACGGCGGGAATCGTCAGTGATGCGGCGCGCTGCTGTGGCAGCAACTGCCGCAAGGTCTGCGTACCCCAGAACAGGCCGCGGTCACTGGATGCCGCGATCGTGACGAGAGCCGGCGTCACCGTCAGCCGATAGGCCTCATCGCCGTAGATGGCTGGATCGATGCGCAGTTCGATGTGGGCATGATGTGTGACCGCGTGGTCTGCAGCGAGGGCGATGCCTGTCTGCTCACGGATTGCATCACGCAGGAAGGCGGCGATCTCCTGCGCCCGCTTGTCGGCGGGCGCAGCGATCGTGGTGTGATTGTCGAGAACGAAGCTGCCGGTGCCCGCGATGATCTTCTGCGGTTGCGGGATGATGGCGAATTGCGCGCGCGCGTCGAGCGCGCAGGTCGCCATCGCCAGACCGAGCAGCAGGGTCGCAAGTCTTGTTGGCATGATCCGTTCCTTCTGTCAGCAGCGCAGAATGAAAAAGCCCCGGCCGAAGCCGGGGCAACAAGGCTCGGCCTGAGAGGGATCAGTCGAGCTTGTAGTTGAGCGTCATGAAGATCTCACGCCCGTTGTAGGTGGCACCCTGGAGAGTCGGGATGAACTCGAACCCACCCGAGTAATACGGAATGCTGCCGACCTTGTCGAAGATGTTGGACACGTTGAGGCTCAGCTTCAGGCGATCGTTGAAGTGATAGCTGACTGCGGTGCTCCAGGTGATCCACGGTGCGATGTGTCCGTAATACGGGATGCACGCCGGGTCGCCCTGCGAGGGCGTGATGCCGTTGGCCAGCTTCTCGCAGCCACCGAAGTTGTTGGCGCGGATGCTGCCGGCGCGCTGGCCGTACAGAGTCACTTTCCACGGTCCCTTCGACCATTCCGCCGTGCCGGTCACTTTGCTGGCCACATGCTGGTAGCGCGTGTTGAGCAGAGGATCGGAGGCTAGCGTGCGCTCCTTATAGGACAGATTGTCGGTGTAGTTGATGTCGAACAGGAACCTGCCCCAGTCGCTCGTCTCGAAGTGGTACTTCAATTCCGCATCGATACCGCTGACATACAGCGACGACTCGTTGATCGGGCCGACGTAGACGTCGGTAATGTTGCCGTTCCCATCGCGAGCCACATCCCTGATCGCCAGCTGGCAGTAGGGTGAACCTTGTACGTGCGCGACATAGGGCGATCCATCGAACTGCTTGCCGGTCCGGCAGCCCGCTTCATCGACCAGCAAGGTGTCCTGGCTGACGTAGCTAATCGCATTGTCGATGCCCATGTGCCAGTAGTCGGCGGACACTGACAGACCGTCGGCGCCGGGGATATCCCACACGAAGCCGTAGGTCCAGGAATGACCGGTCTCGGGCACGAGGTTGCGGCTGCCGCCCGAATGCTGGGTGAAGTAGGTGGTGTGCTGTACCGACTGGCAAGTCGTGTCGCCGGCCTGGATGCACTGGTAGGGATCACGGTAGATGCCGACCGGCATGGTCGAGTTGGTCTGGTAGATCGCCTGCATGTCCGGCGCGTGGAAGTTGGTGCCGTAGCTACCGCGAAGCAGCAGGCCGTCGTACGGCCGCCATTCGATACCGGTACCCCAGGTTTTCGCGGTATTCGCGATGCTGGCGTCGTTGTACTTGTCGACGCGGCCCGAGATGGTCCAGGTCAGCGTCGACAGCAGTGGTACGCGGAACTCCGTACCCAGCGAGAAGCGGGTACGCGTGCCGCCGCCGGTGTTGTTGTCCTGGAACGGGTCGCCGAAGCTCGTGGTATTGCCGCGCGCGTCCGGTGACAGCCGATAGCCTTCGTGATTGGCTTCCAGCACGGCGGCGAAACCGATCGGCTGGCCAACCCAGGTATTGAACAGGTCGCCGTTGACGTTCAACGAGGCCTGATCCATCCACGAGACAGCGCTGTTCCGGCCGCTTACGCCGAACGTTGCGTACTGCGCGGGTGTGATCGGGTTCCAGTATCGGCCCTGGTTGACGGCATAGATCGGATAATTATTGCCGCCCACCGTGGTCGTGCCTTGTTGCGGGCCGAAGAAGAAATTGAACATGCCCTGTTCGTTGAGGCCGGTGTAATCCTCATGCACGATGTACTTGGAGGTGCCGAGATTCAGGTCCCAGTGGAAGCGGTTGTCCAGCACCGTACCGCGCAGGCCGGCGTGGATGTCCCAGTTCTGTTCGTGGTCGTGCGTGTTGCCATCGCTGCCGATTTCCGCACGGGTCAGCTGGCGGAAATAGTTGCTGATGACCTGGCCGCTGGTCTGGTCATAGAAGCTGCCGGGCAGCCCGCCCATCGGATAGAGGAACGGTAGTTGAGTGTTCGAGATGCCATTGGTATCCCACATGCCGACTGAGCCGTAAGCCTGCAGGTTGTTGCCGAAGTCGTATTCGCCGGAGATGTAGCCGTCGTTGCTGATCAGGCCAGGTGTCAGCACCCAGTTGCGGAACAGGTTCGGTTGGGTGCAGTAGTAGCCGTAGTCGGTGACCGGCCCGGTTACCGTTTTGCCGCTGGTGCCCACGGTCTGCTGATGGCGCAGATTGAAGTTGGGGAACTGGCCGCAGGCGCCTCCGGGTGGCGCGATGTAGTTGCCGTTGACGTCGTACAGGGACAGCGCGTCGTAGGTCTTGTAGCCGAACATGCGCGCGTTCTGGTCCCAGGTGCCGAAGCCGGCATCTGCCTCGGAATCGGTGTACGGGCGATCACGTCCCCACAGCGCGGTCCGATTGGTGTGCTCCAGGTTGTAGACGATGTTCCAATGATCGCCCGCGCGGCCACCGGTCAGGCTGAAATCGGCGTACCTGCGCCCGCCACGGGTCGCACCACCGCCGGTCACCTGCAGGTCGTCGCCCTGGTAGCTCTTCTTCAGGATCACGTTGACCACGCCCGCGATCGCGTCCGACCCGTAGATCGACGAGGCACCGGAAGCGAGGATCTCGACGCGGTCGATCATGCCGGTCGGGATGTTGTTGTAGTTCTGGAAATTGCTCTGGCCGTTCGCCGGCTGCGGATAGTCGACGACGCGATGGCCATTCACCAGCAGCAGGCTGTGGCCCGAGCCAAGATTGCGCAGGTTGAGCTGTCGCGCATTCACCGAGGTGGAGCCCCAGCTCGGCGCGGTCTGCGACACGCCGCTCTGAGTCACCGAGTTCATGAACTCATACAGCGTCGTATAGCCCTGCGCCTTGATCTGCTCGCCGGTGACGGTTGTGACGGGTGCCGGCCCTTCGACCTCCGATCGCGCGATGAGCGAACCGGTGACGACGACCTTCTGCAGCGTGACGGACTTCGACGTCGTGTCCTGGGTCTGGCTCTGATCGGCGGTGCCGGTCGTCTGTGCGAAGGCGCTGAGCGGCGACAGCAGCGCGATGGCAAGCGCGCCTGCGAGTGCGTTGCGGCGGATTGAGATGACGTGATGCATTGGAAGGCCCCTCCTTCAAACAACCATGGCGACGATGTGTTGCTCGACCTTGCACCGGCGATGCGCGTCATCTGCCTTTCAAAGCAGCAGACCGGTGCATTCTCCCGGAGGTGTATGTGTGTCTTGAGCAACGGCTGGTCTTGTGAATTTGAATCGATCTAATTAGATCGATTCATAAGATAGTGACAACCCATCGTGGGCGCATCTTGCAGAGCAACACGCAAGATATTGCGATTTTGTTTCGCCCGCTCGGTGCGATCACCGACGCAAGCGCGCCATCCAGGTACCTTGGCGCGCTACCGTGGCCGGGAACGTGAGCTCAGACGACCGGGCCGAACAGCTGCAGCAACTCGTGGCAGGCGCCCATGGTGTGATAGTCGGTCTTGCCGGCAGGGCTCTTTTCGTCGTCGACTTTGCGGTTGTCGCGAGTGAGGATGCGATACCACGCGCCGTAACGGTGGTCGACGAAATGCTGCCAGGCATACGACCACAGCTTGCCGTACCACGCGTCGTACTGGTCCAGCCCGGTGCGTGCGTGCAGCAACGCGGCTGCGGTGAGCGACTCGGCCTGCACCCAGAAATACTTGTCGTCGTCGCAGACGCTACCGTCGGGCGCGAAGCCGTAGCAGAGGCCGCCATGCTCGTCGTCCCATGCGCGTGCGACCGCGGTGTCGAACAGGTGGCGCGCGACAGGCAGCAGCCAGCGTTCCTCGCGGCCGCGTTCGAGCAGCAGCGGTTCGAGGATCAGCAGCAACTTGGCCCATTCGGTTTGATGGCCGGGCTGGAAACCCCATGGCCGAAACAGGTGTTTGGGATCGTCGCGGTGGTAGTTCCAGTCGATCTGCCAATGCACGTCGTAGTGTTCCCACACCAGTCCATCGGCGAGCGCCGCCTGGCGCCGCGTCATGTGGTCGGCCAGCAGCAGTGCGCGATCGAGATAGTGCACTTCGTCGCTGGCCTGATATGCGGCCAGCAAGGCCTCGCACAGATGCATGTTTGCGTTCTGGCCGCGGTAGTCGCTGAAGTGCCACTGCGGATCGGCCTCGTCGCGGTACAGCCCGGCATCGGCATCCCAATAGCGCTGTTCGAGCAGGTTCCAGGTCTCGTCCATCCATGCGGCAGCTTCCGCGATGCCGGCCTTGCGCGCGCTGGCATACGCCAGCAGCACGAAGGCGACACCGTAGGCGTGGTTGGTGCAGTCCTCCGGCTGGCCGTCGCGGATCGTCCATGCGTAACCGCCCGTGAGCGGATCGCGATGCACTTCGCGCAGATAGCGCAGGCCGTGGCGCACGGCGTCGAGATACTCGCCGGCCAGCGCAGTTTCGTTGCCGAACTCGATCGACGCCATCGCGTAGTCGAAGACGAAGCGCGTGCTGCTGACCAGATGACGATGGCTGCGATCGTAGATCGTGCCGTCGTCCTTGAAGTAGTGGAAGAAACCGCCGGCCGGATCGATCGCGTGCGGGTGGTAGAACGCCATGGTGTCGGCGATGTGTCGGCGCAGAAACGCACCCGAGTGGAAATCCGGCAGCGGCGTGGCGGGCAGACGCGGTGATGACAAGAGCGAACTCATGCGTAGGTCTCCATGAAAGTCTCGACTTCGGTGCTGTCGGGCATCGCGGAGAACGAACCCTGACGCGTTACGGTCAGCGCACCGGCAGCCGCGGCATAACGCAGCGTGGCGTGCCATTGCGGCAGCGTGGCGACCAGGGTATCGAGATCATCCGGGCCGATGGCCTGTTGCGCGAGCTGGCACAGCAGGCCGCCGACGAAGGAGTCGCCAGCGGCAGTGCTGTCTACCACCGGTACCCGCCAGGTGGGCAACGCACCGTCGGCATCGGGATGGAACCAGCGCAGCGGCGCGCCGCGGTCGGTGACCACCACCAGCCGGGCGCGTCCGCGCCACAGGCGTTCCAGCGCAGCCGCCTCGCCATCGACGGCGAGCCACGCGAACTCCTCCGCGCTCAGCTTCACCAAGTCGGCCAGTTCCAATGCGGGCCACAGCAGCGGATTCGCGTCGATGCCGTGCGGCCACAGCGCGGGGCGCAGGTTGAGGTCGAAGCTCACCAGTGCGCCGGCCGCGTGCGCACGGCGCATGCCTTCACGGGTGGTCTCGGCCAGCGCGGGATCGGTCATGCTGTTGGAGCAGACGTGGAATACCGCGGTGTCGGCGAAGGCGTCGGCACGAAAATGCTGTGGGCGAAACAGCAGGTCGGCCGACGGCGGCCGGTAGAAGCTGAAGCTGCGCTCGCCGTGCGCATCCAGTGCGACGAAGGCCAGCGCGGTGTTCGCCTCGCCGGTGCGCACGACATCGCGGGTGTCCACGCTGGCATGGCGCAGGTTGTCCAGTAACAGGTCGCCGAACAGGTCAGTGCCGAGCATGCCGGAGAAGCGTGCGCGGCCACCCAGCCGCGCCACCGCTACCGCCACATTGGCGGGCGCGCCGCCAGCGAACGGCACGAAGGCACGGGGATAGCCGTGCGGGTCAGTGCCCTCGGCGTGGAAATCGATGAGTGCTTCGCCGAAGCAGAGAATGGAACGCATTGGGCGGAATTACCTCGAGACGGGGGCGTCGGTACGGATCTTCGATCCGCTGCGGCCGTAGAAAATGATGTAGGCGTAGCACAGCAGCGGCAGCACGAACGCATGTTGCAGACCGATATGGTCGGCAAGCACACCCTGCAAGCGCGGAATGATTGCGCCACCCACGATCGCCATGATCAGCAGGCTGGAGGCTTTGCTGGTCATTGGCCCCATGTGCTCGATGCCCAGGGCGAAGATGGTGGGAAACATGATCGAATTGAACAGGCCGATCGCGATGATGCTGTACATCGCCACGGCCCCGCTGCCAAGCATGGTGGTCAGCACCAGCAGTGTATTGATCGCGGCGAAGACAGCCAGCAGCATGCGTGGTGAGATCTTTGCCATCAGTGCCGAACCGAGGAAGCGACCGACCATCGCGCCGCCCCAGTACCAGGACACGTAGTGCGCTGCCTGCTGTTCGCTCATGTGGCCGATGTCCGGCATGGACAGGTAATTGACCATGAAACTGCCGATCGACACTTCCGCGCCGACGTAGAAGAAGATGCCCAGCACGCCGAACAGCACGTGTGGGTGGCGCAGCACATCCACGAAGCTGTGCTTGTCATGGTCATCCTTGTCGGTGACCTCGGTCAGCGCCGGCAGGCGGAACAGCCACACGAAGATCGCCAGCAGGAAAAGCACGACAGCCAGCCCGACGTAGGGAAACTGCACGGCCTGCGCCTGCTGGGCGTCGTAGAGAAGTCGCTGGGCCGGCGCCAGCGCAGCCAGTTCGGTCGGATCCTTCACCACGTTCGATAGGATCAGCAGACCGCCGAACAGGGGTGCAAGCGTGGTGCCGAGCGAATTCAGCGCCTGCGCCAGGGTCAATCGGCTGGAGCTGGTCCGCTCGGGGCCGAGCAGTGCCACGTATGGATTGGCTGCCACTTGCAACACGGTGATACCGGTGGCCAGCACGAATAGCGCGCCCAGGAAGGCCGGGTACAGGTGCAGGCTTGCCGCGGGCCAGAAGCCCAGCGCACCGAGTCCGGCAATGGCGAGTCCGACAACGATGCCCTTCTTGTAGCCGAGCGCTGCGACCAGCCGACCGGCCGGCATTCCCATCAGGAAGTAGGCGCCGAAGAAGGTGAATTGCACCAGCATCGCCTGGGCGTAGTTGAGCTGGAAAATCGACTTCAGGTGCGGGATCAGGATGTCGTTGAGGCAGGTGAGGAAGCCCCACATGAAGAAGATCGTGGTCAGTACGCCCATCGCCGTCGGGTAGTCGGTATAACGCTCGCCGCGCAGCGCTGTGCCGGAGATGTCGGGCGTCGGTGATGGAGGAGCTGCGAAGGCCATGGTGGATTCCCGGTAGTCAGGCGGCAGGTGGCGGACAGCTGCTGGCGCGTACCACCAGCTGTACCGAGGCGATGGTGCGGCGAGGTGCCGATTGCGGTGTCTGCAGCCGTTGCAACAGCAGTTCTGCCGCCTGCCGTCCGCGTGCTCGTGGCGTGGCGGTCAGCGTGGTCAGCGGCGGTGCGCTCAGCGCTGCCTCGGCGATGTCGTCGAAGCCGGTCAGGGCGAAGTCGCGGCCGGGCTGCACGCCGCGTTGATAGAGGCCAAGCATCAGGCCCAGCGCCACTGCATCGTTGTAGCAGACCGCCGCGGTCGGCGCGGGCGTGCCGAAGAACAGCGCGCCGCACTGCGCCACCGCGTCCAGCCGGTTCGGCGCGCATTCGACCCGCCAGTGCGGCTCGATGGGCAGCTTCGCTGCCTGCATCGCCTCGGTGTAGCCGGCATGGCGCTCGCGGCAGGAACTGGAGTCGCGATGGCCGCCGAAGAACGCAATGTGCCGATGGCCCAGCGCGATCAGGTGTTCGGTGGCGAGTCGGGCGCCGCGCTGGTTGTCCAGCATCAGTCGATCCCAGTGTGCGTTTTCCGGTGTCTCGCCGCCCAGCTCGCGGTTGAACAGCAGCAGCGGCGTCTGCGCGCCCACCGCCGCCAGCACGCGCGCGGCATCGCTGCCTTCGGCCGGCGACAGGATCAGGCCGGCCGGGCCGTGTTCCATCAGTGATCCGAGCACCGCCTGTTCGCGCGCGATCGATTCGCCGGTGCTGCCGAGCAGGGTGACGTAGCCAGCTTCGCCGAGCGCTTCGTCCACGCCCGAGGCGAATTCGGCGAAGAACGGATTGGCCAGATCGTTCAGCACGAGCGCGATGCTGGATGAGGTGCGCCGACGCAGGTTGGCCGCGGCACGGTTGTAGACGTAGCCCTGCTGACGCAGTTCTTCCTCTACCCGCGCGCGGGTGCGCTTGCCTACCAGCGGGCTGCCGCGCAGCACCAGCGATACCGTGGCGCGCGACACGTTGCAGCCCGCAGCGATATCGCTGAGCGTGATCTTGCGATGCACGGGGGCGTTGCTTTCCATGGCCATGATCGACAATCCACTAGTTTGGAACGATCCAAATGTAACCGAAACTGACGGTTTGCGATCCTGCGCTGCAGCATGTGCAGCCGTGGCATCGAATGCTAGCGTAGCGTATTTGGAACGATCCAAATCCAGTCCCCCCACCGAGGCCTACCGAGATGAAAGAAAAAAGCCTGAGTCAGTGCAGGAGCCATGCATCGCTGTCCGCGCTGCTGGTGGTGGCGATCGGGCTGTGGCTGCCCGGCATGGTGGCGGCGCAAGGACAGAAGGCGGCGGGACATGCCGCGGCGGTCGATCCACGTATCGGCACCGGCGGCGATG
>DASZCB010000751.1:0-10071 GCA_035943575.1 Rhodanobacter sp.
CGACCACCGCGCTCGACGTCGCTGCACAGCAACCTGCCACCAGCACGTCCGCTGTGCCGGCCAGCGTGCTGGACCAGCGCCGCATGCAGCCGATCAGTGGCGACGCCCAGGCCGGTGCCGGCAAGGCCGCGGTGTGTGCGGCGTGCCATGGTGTGCAAGGTGTGGCGATCGCGCCGACCTTCCCGAATCTGGCCGGGCAGTCGGCGAGCTATCTTTACGCGCAGTTGAAAGAATTTCACGGTGGCCAGCGCAACGATCCGGTGATGACCGGCCAAGCCTCTGCGTTGAGCGACAACGACATGCGCAATCTGGCCAGCTATTACGCCTCGCTGGCGCCTAAGCCGGCGGGGCACGCCGACGCGAATTCGCGCGGCGCGCAGTTGTATCTGGCTGGCGATCCTGCGCAAGGTATTCCGCCTTGCCAGGGCTGCCACGGCAAGGCAGGGCTTGGCCCGCAGCCGCATCCAAGCAGCGCACCGCAACCGCCTTGGGCTACGTTTCCGCATCTGCGCGGCCAGTCCGGCCTGTATCTGACCAAGCAGCTGGGCGACTTCAAGCGCGGCGCGCGTGCCGGCAGCAGCAATGCCAAGGTGATGCATGGCGTGACACAGACACTGGGCGCAGACGACGTGCAGGCATTGTCTGATTACCTCAGCACCTGGTGATGTCGGTCGATGCGCCGTGATGCGGGCCCAGGGCGTGGCCCGTTTCACCAGCGTAATCTCGAACAGCTGCAGCATGAGCGGGATCCCGAATTGGCCGGCAAAGAGGGCGCCTGAGCGGCACGGGCGTCGCTCCCGGACCCGGGTCATGCACTGGTGTGGTCGTGAAGGTCATTCCCCGTTCCCGTAAAAAGCCGGTCGGACCGTCATCCAGAACGAGGCCGGTGTCTTGGCGTCCCCAACTCGATGCAACCTTTCAACAGCCAGGCGGCACTCAATTGAAAGTTGGTCACGTTCAAAATCCACAGCCTGGCTTGGAATATGGAAATCGAACGAATCCAGTTGCAGAAGCACGGCGACGATCGCGGCATGCTCATCGCATTGGAGGAGGATCGGAACGTACCCTTCGTGATACGGCGCGTGTATTACATATTCGCCACGAAGAACGACATACATCGGGGTCGGCACGCCCACCGTCATCTCCATCAACTGGCGGTGGCGGTGCGAGGCTCCGTCACCTTTCTTCTGGACGACGGTAGTGGGCCAGTAGAGGTTGTTCTTGACGATCCCTCTCATGGCCTGATGCTAGGTCGCATGGTGTGGCGCGAGCTGTACAACTTCAGCGAAGACTGCGTGCTGATGGTGCTGGCCGACCAGCTCTACGACCAGAGCGATTACATCACCGATTACGCCGATTTCCTGCACGAGGTCAACGGCTCCTTGCGCCTGGAGGACATAGCAGCATGCCAAGGCCGCTAGTCCTGATCGGAGCGGGCGAGTTCGCGCAGATTGCCTGTGAATACTTCGAACACGATAGCGACTATGACGTGGTCGCTTTCAGCGTCGAACGTGACTATCTCGCCCAGCCGATGCTGATGGATCGTCCCGTAGTGGACTACGAGACATTGGAAGAACACTACCCGCCGGCAGATGTCGAAGTGTTTGTCGCTATCCCGTCCAGCCAGCTCAATCGCCTGCGCACGCGTTTTTACCAGGATGTGAAGAGCAGGGGCTATCGGCTTGCCACGTATGTCAGTACGCGTGCCTTCGTGTGGCGTAATGTCGAACTGGGCGAAAACAGCTTCATCTTCGAAGGCAACGTGATCCAGCCCTTCGTGCGCATCGGCAACAATTGCATTCTCTGGAGCGGCAATCATGTCGGACATCGCACAATCGTGCACGACAACGTATTCATCGCCTCGCATGCGGTTATTTCAGGCTATTGCGAGATTGGCGAGAACAGCTTTGTCGGCGTAAACACCACCTTCAACGACCATGTGAAAGTCGCGCCCGACAATGTGATTGGCGCCGGTGCGCTGGTCACGCGCGATACGGAGCCAGGTCGGGTCTACGTCGGGTCGCCGGCCCATGCAGTACCTGACAGGTCCAGCCTCGAAGTGAGGCTCTGAAGAGCGCATGTTCGAATGGACCAAGAAAGGGCTGGTATTCGACACCGCACGGCAGGGCGTAGGCGGCTGGATGTGCCACTCGGCGCTTACACCTACCCCGTATCGCGTCGACGATGAACTCATACGCATCTACGCAGGGTTTCGCGATACCGAGGGCGTCAGCCGCATCGGCTACGTCGATGTGCAGGCAGACCATCCTGCGACCATCGTACGCGTCAGTGCCGAACCGGTGCTCGACATCGGTCGGAACGGTTGTTTCGACGATCATGGCGTGATCCTTGGCGATATCGTCGATGCGCCGGGCGGCTTGCATATGTTCTATGTCGGCTTTCAGCGCGTGGCCAAGGCCAAGTTCCTGGCCTTTACCGGCCTAGCCGTTTCCAGCGATGGCGGCCATTGCTTCCAGCGTGTGCAGGAAACACCCATCCTTGATCGTGCACAGGGTCGCAGCACTATCGGTGCGGTGCATTCGGTCATGCACGACAATGGACGCTGGCGCATGTGGTACGCCGTCGGCGACGATTGGCAAACCATCAACGGCCAACCTTTTCCGCGTTACCACATCCGTTACGCGGAGACGAGCGATCCCAGGGCGATGCCGTGCGAGGATCATGTCTGCCTGCTGCCTCGCGGCAGCGAGTATCGAATTGGCCGGCCGCGCGTATACCGGCTTGGTGGCAAGTACGTGATGTACTTCACTCGGGGCAATATCACCGGCGAATATTTTCCCGGTATGGCCTATAGCGATGACGGCATCGAATGGGAGCGCCATGACGAAGAGTTCGGCATGACGCTGTCCACCAGTGGCTGGGATTCGCGTGTCATTTGCTATCCCGCCCTGATCCGCCAGCGCGACAAGCTGTTGATGTTCTACAACGGCAACGACATGGGAGTGGATGGATTTGGTGTGGCCGAGGTCAATCGCGTCAGCTTCGACGGTGATGCGGATGCTCGCGGTTAGACCCTACGCCAAGGCCGATGCGGACGCGTGGGATACGTTGGTCGAGCGTTCCAGAAACGGCAACCTGCTGCATCGGCGTGGTTTCATGGACTACCACGCCGATCGCTTTGTCGACCGATCGCTGATCGTCGAGAGAAACGGCGATATCGTGGCGGTTTTTCCTGCAAACATTCAGGACAACCTGGTGACGAGTCACGGCGGCCTAACTTATGCCGGGCTCATATCAACCCATGCCTTGCGTGCCGAGTCGACGCTTGCCGTATTCGAGCAGATCGGCAACCACTATCGCGCGCTTGGCGTGGAGCGCATCGTCTACAAGGCAGTGCCGCATGTGTTTCATGCCTACCCGGCCGAAGAAGATCTGTATGCCTTGCATCGACTGGGATCTCAGCTGAAACGGCGCGATCTGTCCTCGGTCATTTCCCTGCAGGAAACGTTTCACTTCACACAAGGACGCAGACATTCCATCGACAAGGCAAGGAAGGCAGGTATCCGATGGCAGGTCGGCACCGATCCGGCGGCTTTTCACGCGTTGCTTTCGGAAGTGCTGCGCAAACACGACGTTCTTCCAAACCACAACCTGCAGGAGTTGCGCTTGCTGCAAGCGCGCTTCCCGCAACAGATCGTGCTGCATGAGGCACGCCGTGAAGACGCGCTGCTGGCGGGCGTGCTTGTCTACGATTTCGGCAGGGTCGTGCATACCCAATATATGGCCGCGTCGGAGGAGGGACGGCGCCTGGATGCGCTAAGTCTTCTGCTGTCGGAACTGATCGGCGGCATCTACGCGAACAGGGTTTATTTCAGCTTCGGCATTTCGACCGAACGGGAAGGGCGAGTGCTCAACAGCGGCTTGGTCGCGCAAAAGGAATATTTCGGCGCTCGCGCCGTTGTACACGATTTTTACGAATGGCTGCTCTGATGGAGGCCGCTTTGATGGATGTCCCGTTCCTCAGCCTCAAGGACGTCAATGCGCGGTATGCCGATGAGCTGAAGGCGGCCGTCGCACGGGTTATCGATTCGGGTTGGTATGTGCTCGGCGAGGAGCTTGCCGCCTTCGAACGTGAGTTCGCCGCCTATTGCGGTGTACATCACGCCGTGGGCGTCGGCAATGGGCTGGATGCCCTGTCGCTGATTTTTCGCGGTTACAAAGAGCTCGGCGCCATTGATGAGGGCGACGAGGTCATCGTGCCTGGCAATACCTTCATTGCCAGCTTTCTCGCCATTACCGAAAACCGGCTCGTGCCGGTCCCGGTGGAGCCCGATCCGGCCAGTTTCAACATGGACCCGGTTTGCGTGGAAGCTGCCATCGGGCCGCGCACGCGCGCGATCATGGCGGTACATCTGTATGGCCAGTTGGCAAACATGCCGGCCTTGGCGGCGCTGGCCACGCGGCACAAACTACTCTTGATCGAAGATGCGGCACAAGCGCATGGGGCGATGAGCGAAGGACGCAAGGCCGGCGCGTTCGGCGATGCGGCAGCTTTCAGCTTTTTTCCCGCCAAAAACCTGGGCGCACTGGGCGATGGCGGCGCGGTGGTGACCGACAACACCATGCTCGCGGAACGGATTGCGGCTTTGCGCAATTACGGTTCCGATGTGAAGTACAGACACCTTTTCCAGGGCATCAATTCGCGGCTCGACGAGATACAGGCCGCCATGCTGCGGGTGAAACTGAAGTATCTCGACGACGATGTCGCATGGCGCCGTCGCGTGGCGCGTCGTTATCGCGAGGGCATCCGTCATCCGCACATCCAGTTGCCAGGTGTGGTGCAGGAAGAGCAGCACGCCTGGCATCTCTTCGTGGTTCGCAGCTCATACCGTGATGCCCTGCAACGGCATCTTCTGGAGCACGGCATTCAGAGCCAGGTGCATTACCCGGTGCCCCCGCATCGACAACCGGCCTATGCCGCCTTGCGGAGTGTAGATCTGCCACTGACGGAGCGATTGCACAACGAAGTGCTGAGTCTTCCGATGGGACCGACGCTGGGGGAGGACGCTGCGACTCGGGTTATCGAGGTCTGCCAGGCGTTCGAAAGCCCCACATGAACATCGTCCGCGCCAGTTTCTATACTGCCACCGGTACCGCTGCGCGGCTGCTCGCGGGCTTGGTCGTCATCAAGCTGGTGGCATCGTTTGCCGGGCCCGAAGGCGTCGGCAAACTGGGCCAGTTCATGAGTCTCATGTCATTGCTGGCCGTCTTGGCCGGTGGTGGCATTAGCGCCGGCATCGTCAAGTACGTCGCCGAATACCGTAACGATGCGCAACGATTGTCGCGCCTCCTTGCTGCGGCCCTCTGGTATGCGTTTTGCGCATCCTGCCTGATGGGATGCGCTGCGCTGCTGTTCAGTCGGCAGATTGCCGTTTTGCTTCTGGGTGACACCCAGTATGCAGGTCTGATCCGCGTACTGGCCGTGGCTCAGCTTGGTATCGCGCTGGTCAACTATATTCTTGCCGTGATCAACGGCTTCATGGACGTGCGCCGGCTTGCGTTTATCCAGGTACTGGGATCGTTTTTCAGCATCGTGGTCGTGGTCTGGTTGTCACGCTGGCTTCATCTGTACGGCGCTCTGCTGGCACTGGTAGTGGGTCAGGTGCTATGGCTTGCTGTTGGCTTGCCGGCATGGTGGCGAAGCTCGTACTTCCGACGCAGCATGCTGCGGATGCATTTCGACCGGGAAATGACCCTGCGGCTCGCTGCTTTTTCGGTGATGACGATCACCTCCGCCTTGCTGGCGCCCTTGATCAATATCGCGGTTCGCGATCATCTCGCGCTGCAGTTCGGCTGGGAACAGGTGGGCTACTGGCAAGCGGTGAGCAAGGTGTCGGATGCCTATCTTCTGTTCCTTACCACAGCCATCAACATCTACTACCTACCCAAGCTGGCATCGATTACGGAACGCGCTGCCCTGGTGCTCGAGCTGCGCAATGCGTACCGCTACATATTGCCCGCAGTAGTCGTTCTTGCAGCAGCGATTTATGTTTTGAGAGGCTGGGTGACACGCTTGCTGTTCAGTGCGGATTTCGCGTCCGCCAACGCATTGTACGGACCGCAGCTGGTGGGCGATGTCATCAAGATCGCTTCCTTCATTCTTTCCTACATCATGCTGGCCAAGGCCATGACGCGGCTGTTCGTGATATCCGAATGCGTGTTTTCGGCCAGCTATCTGGCGCTGGTGTATATGTTTACCGCGCACTTCGGCCTTGTAGGCGCGATGTACGCATTCTCGATCAACTATCTCGCCTACCTCGCGTTCAATGTGCTGGTCGTACGACGTTACCTGGGAGGGCTATGACGATGGCCGGTGACGTATCGAATAGCGCGGCGGTGATGCCGCTGGTTTCCGTGCTCATACCCGCATTCAACCACGCGCGTTTCGTGCAGCGCTGTCTGGATAGCGTGCTGGAAGATCCTTATCCGGCCAAGGAACTCATCATCATCGATGACGGGTCGACCGATAAAACCGGCGAAAAAATTGCCGAATGGGTGGCAACGCATTGCATGGAACTTCCCATCGAGTATGTGCGCCGGGATAACAAGGGTATCGCTGCAACCTTGAACGAATTGGTGGCGCGTTCGAGCGGAGAGTTTCTCCGACCGGGTGCCAGCGATGATTATCTGCTGCCCGGCGGCCTTGATGCCCAGGTTCGCTATCTGCTGGCACATCCATGTAAGGAGGCGGTAATCGGTGATTCGATCGTCGTCGATCAGGGCGGCAACAAAATACATGACAGCGGTATGTGCGATCTTCACGGTGCCAACAAGAATTTCTATCGATCCGATGACGGCATACGTCGTGCCGTCATCAGTCAGTGGGCCATCGGCGGCCCGGTCGCATTGATCAGGAAGCGCGCGCTCGACACCGTCGACCGCTGGAGCGAAGGCCTGCGCATCGAAGACTGGGATCTGTTTCTTCGCCTGGCAGCCCGCGATGCGCTTGGCTTCATCGATGTCAGCGTCTGTGCATACCGCATCCATGGTGCCAACCTGAGCAAGACGCGGCACACGGCGACACGCGTCATCAATCTTGTCGAGTCGAAGCAGGTGGCGCTGCGCAGGGCAGGCCTGTTCGACGAACCCTATAGAACCTTGCTCAGGGCGCAGTCCCATTACATCGGGGCCAAGATTTCGTTCTTGCAGAGACGGCCTTGGTCCCTGCTGCTCCACATGATGGCTTATCTATGGCTGGTCATGGTTTCAAAGACCAGGCTTCCATCTGCCAGCCCGGATGTGGAGGGAACATGAAGCAGCTGCTGCGTCTTCCCTCCACCTATCTCGGGCTTCCGATTCTTCTCGCCTGTGGGCTCACATGGCTCACTTACGATCTCCCGGTCGAATACCGGGGAGGCCTGCTCCTGCTGGCCGTCATTGCAGCGGCCATCGTGTTGTTCGATGTGAAGGCAGGCGTCAGGATTCCGGAGACCGTGCGATTTCGCTCGCGTAACTATGCAGGTACGCGCGATGCGTTCGTCGCGTTGGCTTTTGCGGGCACGATCGTTCTTTTCTGTTTGCTTGATCTCACACTGTTTCCCATTCCGCTGTTCGACAAGCCATCGTCGTATGCCTCGATGGAAGGCGGTCGCGAACATATCCGGCACGTTTCCGACATGTGCTGGGTGCTTCCTCCGATCGGGCTTCTATGCACCAGGAGCAAGTGGCTTCGCAACATGCTCATGGTTGTTGGCTTTCTGTTTCCCGTGCTGGTAATCGATCGGAACAGACTCTTCGCCACTGTATTTTCGTTTGCGCTCGTCATCGTGCTGCGACGGAACGAAGCAAGACCATTGCCGTGGAAAAGCGTCGGCTTTCTGGCGCTCGCGAGCAGCAGCATTTTCTCGATTCTAGGCATACTGCGATCCGGACCATTGGAGAACATCACGCTGCCTTTCAGCGCCATGTACCGGGCTGCGCCGCTGGGCCTCAAGTGGCTGCTGCTTTATGGCAGCGCGGGCCCCTACAACTTCAGCGCCATGCTGGCCAAGCATTACTCCAACGCCAGCTTTCTCATCAATCAGGTGGTTCCCATGAATGGGTCCGTCGCGACAGCCGGGACGGATATTCCGCTGGATGCGCCGACTATCAACGTGGGTACCGAGTTCTTTCCATTTCTCCTGGCGCTGGGCCCCTTTGGCGCGGTGGCTGCTGCCTTCGTCTTGTATGGCTTGCTGCTATGGAGTGTGCGACGCCTTCGCCCGACGGTTCCGCTGTTTTCCTTCCTGATTTTCCTGCGTGTTTCCTATGTGTGTGTCATGTCGCCCTTCGCTCCACAGGCTTTCACGTGGACGAACGCCGGCTTCATCGGCCTGTGTCTTTTCATGCAGGTCCTCGCGGCATGGCTGCCAAACAGGAAGTTGCGGGAGCCCATAGGCGACGGGCAGGGCGATGCTTCCGCGACGGCCGTGCAAACCATGTCTCCACAATCTTTCCAGTGAGTAAAGAACCATGGAACAAGATGAAATTTATCTGATCGATCTCTGGCGGATCTTCTCCCGCGAGTGGAAATGGTTTGTCGTCGTGCTGGTCGTGGCACTGGTCTGTACGTATGCCTTTGCGCATCGGGCAAAGAACCTGTGGGAGGCGACCGCCTGGATCCAGATCGGGCAGGTTGGTCAGGT
Source organism: Rhodanobacter sp. (assembly GCA_035943575.1). Classification (GTDB taxonomy): domain Bacteria; phylum Pseudomonadota; class Gammaproteobacteria; order Xanthomonadales; family Rhodanobacteraceae; genus Rhodanobacter. The sequence goes on from DASZCB010000751.1 coordinate 8,646, forward strand.
GCCATCGGGTCAGGATCCAAAGACCGAGTCGTTGGCTCGGGTTATCGAGCGCCTGCAAATGGTGCCGTTCGAAAACGAGGTGATGAACAGCCTCGGCTTTTCGCCTGACTCACCCGAAGCCAGCCTTTATCGCAAAAGTATCAAGCTGGATCCGTTGCCTTACGCCGGCCCACTTGTCCGGATGACCTTGCGGGCGTATTCACCGCAACAGGCCCGTCAATTCGCCGAGGCGACGGTCAATCAGCTGCACGCGATCCATCAGCACCTCGAAACGACGCCATTGCAGCTGGCCAACGCACGGCTTGATGAAATTCAGGCTGATTTGCGCAATTCGCAAGCCGAGCGGGATCGATTGGAGCAGGCCGTCACGCCCGGAAGCAAGGACGACACGGGCGGCAAAAGCATCCAGAATCCGTTGCTCGCCAGTGTGTTGCTGACCAGCAAAAACGCTGAGATTCGTGGCTTGCAGCTGGCCAGAAGCGATCTCGTCGATCGCCTCAGTGCCACGTATACGTACGAAACATCGCTGCTGGGCCCTGTCTATGTTCCCAGAAATAGGGTATCTCCGAATCTGGTGTTGATATGGGGTGCTGGCATCTTGCTGGGGGCTTTCCTGGGTGGATTGGTCGCCTTGGCCAGAAACGTCGTGCGGCGCCGAGTGCACAGATAGTGCCGTCGCCGACGGGGTCGCGGAAAGCCGCTCGCGGACGATGCAGCCGAGGCCTGGCGTCTGCTAACCAGCTGCATTCAACCAAAGCGGCCCATATCGGCACTAACGATCCAGATCAGTGAAAGATGCTAAGGCTGATGCCACGGATCGACCGGCGGTTCGCACTGGATGTCATTGCGAATCATGGACGGCCTTCCGGTGGAACGGAGATCGGTTATGAGTAGGCAACCCAAGCTTGAAATCGTGCGTCAGACCGTATCCGCCGCGAGCGCTCGCCAGCGTCAAGAGAGTGCGCCCCTGGATGAGGCGCAGCTGCTCGATACGCAGCGAGCCTTCGATAGTGTCGCTGCCGACTATGACGGCCCGCGAGGCAATAACGAGCTGATCCAGCGCATGCGGCTGACCCTATGGGATACCGTACACAGCGAGGTACCAGCCGGTGGCCGCTTGCTCGACCTCGGGTGTGGCACCGGCATCGACGCGCTCGAATTCGTGCGGCGCGGTTTCCATGTCGTCGCCACCGACTGGTCGCCACAGATGGTCGAGCGCACGCGGGCGCGCGCTATCGCCGCGGGCCTGCAGTCCCGGGTAACGGCCGTGCATCTTGGCGTGCAGCAGCTCGATCAGCTCGAGGGTGAGTTCGATGGCATCTATTCGAACTTTGGCCCGCTGAACTGCGCACCGGATCTTCGTGCCGTTGCAGACGAATGCGCGCGCTTGCTCCGTCCCGGTGGCAGACTGGTTTTTTCGGTGATG
>DASZCB010000752.1:0-3062 GCA_035943575.1 Rhodanobacter sp.
CATCGTGCTGGGACAGCACCTGGCCTTCGAAGATGACCTGCGCCAGCTCAAGCGAGGCCTGCAGCAAGCCATCGTACGCGACGAGCTGTCCTCCCTGCTCAACCGCCGCGGCTTCTACCAGCTGCTCAGGCGCGAATGGGAAGGTGCCCTGAAAACAGGTCGTTCGCTCAGCGTCGCGATGATCGACATCGACAGCTTCAAGGCGTTCAACGACACCTATGGTCATCTCGCCGGTGACGACTGTCTGGCCGCGGTCGCGCATGCGCTGCAACGCGAGGCGAGCCAGCAACCCGAAGTAATCGTGGCAAGGTACGGTGGCGAGGAATTCATCGCTCTGATGAGTGGCTACGATGCCACCGCGTCGGAAGACATCCTGCAAAGGCTCCGACGACGGGTCGAGGCCATGCAGATCCAGCATGTACGCAGCACCCAGCAGGTGGTTACGATCAGCGCCGGGCTCGCGTCGACGGCGGCAGCCCCCTACCCGGACAGCGACAAGCTCCTGAATGCAGCGGATGCGGCGCTTTATGTGGCGAAGCGAAGCGGGAGAAACCGGATCCAGTGGGCTGGCGACGAAGAGGTCGTGGTTGCAGGCCTGGGGGACGGGAGCACCGGGCGATAGCGATGGTTCTGGTCGGCAACCTGCAGGGGCTTGCCTCACGTACAGCGCACCGGCGAAAGCTCACGATCAGGCCACGCCTGTTCGCTGCGCCATGATCGTCTACGACATTCCATAATGCTGCCGACGGTCGCGCAGACAAAAAAGGCGCCCTTTCGGGCGCCTCCGGCTCAGGGGCGTGAGCTCACCATTGCCCGTCCTTGTTGCTCCCACCGAACCTCCGATGTCTCACCGCTGACATCCTGTCGGCTCGGTATGGCTGTGGGCAACTAAAAGATACGTTGGGTGCCTCGCACCCGGTACTGGCATTTCCTACAGTAGCCATCTCATTAGAGCCATGGGTGCTGTACCAACCCGGCCATGAAGCGTAACTGTCAACTCCCAAACAACTACAAACAGCTATGCAGGTCTGAGCCACTTTATTCATGGGCGCGGCAGCGCGATGGGTGGGATTGTTCGGCTCGTCCATGAGCCTCACCCCTTCGCGCTGCGCGCTACGGGGCCAGTTGCCCCTGCTTGCCGCCCCGCCTGCTCAGAACGCCCAGGTCAAACTCATCCGCGCCGACTGATCCTTGGCACGGCTGGCGAACTGTCCGCTGTAGGTGGCGTCAACCGAGACGTTCGGCGCGATCGTGAAGCTGATGCCGCCGCTTATCGCCATCGCATTCCGTGCCACCGGCACGCCGGCGATGTCGAACGCACCGCCGCCGCTGGCGAAGCGCATCGTGCTGCGCGAGGTCAGATCGCCCCAAGCATGCTGCCAGCCCACGCTGGCGTTTGCATGCAGACCACCGCTCGGATCGAGCGCGAAGCTACCGCGCAGGCCCAGCGTGCCGTAGGTCTGCGCGCTGTCCTGTGCGTTGACGTCCAGCGCCGCCGCCGTGCCACTCTCGGTGATGGCGTCGGTATGCAGGCGCTGCTGCGCCACGTTGATGAACGGTGCCAGCGTGGCGTGATTCCACGTCATTGCGTAACTACCATCCACATACGCCTGCTGCGTAGTGGCGTGATAGCGACTGCTGGCCATCCCGCTGAAGTCGCCGAACGCCATGATCCGGTTCGTGTTGACCGTCTGCCAACCGTAGGCCGCACCGCCCTGCAGCTGGAACTCCCCGGCGTGAGTGCTGCCATACAAACCCACGTGTTTGTTCAACACATGCGACGAGGACCCCAGCGTATCGGCGCGGGTCGTGCTCTGGCCAGTGCCGATTACCGCGCCCAGTCGCGACGAGGCACCCACCGGCAGATCGGCACCGACCAGCAGGCCGCTGCCGTTCGCCGCCAGATATGAGGCGTTGCCGTCGCCATCATGGTGACCGCCGTGGGTCCAGGCGGAACTCCACGCGGCAACGCCGCTGGCGGTGCTGGCACTCAGTCCGTTGGCGTTGTTGCTCATGCCCAGCAGATGCTGGTTGATCGCCTCGCGCACGTAGCGGTCGTCGTCGTCGAGCGCGCTGCGTGTGCTGGCATGGATCTCGCCGGAAAGCTGATCAAACGCGTGGCGTGCGGCCGGTGCACTCAATACCACCAGCGCACTGTAGACCGCGCTGCCAAAGCCGAGCGAATTGGCCGCACCGGCCACGGCGGTCTGGTTCGGTGTCTGCGTCACTGCAGTGAAGTTGATGTCGTTGCGCTGCAACGACAAGTTCACCGCATTGGCGCTGTAGCTCAGCACCGGATTGAGGAACACTAGACTGGAGCTGGCCGATGCAAACTGGCCGCTCACGCCACCGGCGGCGGTGAGGATGGTGTAGTCGGTGCGCGGTGCCCAGTTGCCGGCTTGGGCCAGCACCAAGGCATTGCCACCCAAGCTCGCCTTACCGCCCACGACCAGCTCGCTGGCCTGGCCGTCGGGTGTCGCGTCGACGGTGAACACACCGCCGGCTTGCTGCGTGTAGTTGCCGTTGACGGTGAGTGTGCCGATCGAACCACCGGCCCACAGCATGCCACCGTTGATCACATTGCCGCCGATGCTGCCGTGGCCGCGCAGTGTACCGCCGGCCCCGACCTGCACATTGCCACCGAGGAAAGCTGTCGGCGAGCTGCTGTCACCCACTTCCAGCGTGCCGGACTGCACCGTGGTGGTGCCCGCAAATGCATTGTTGCCATTGATGAAGAGGGTGCCCGTACCGGCCTTGGTCACCACACCGCTGCCAGCAAAATTGCCTGTGAACAGGCCATCTGTAGTCTGCTTGAACACCAATGTGGCGTTGTCGATGATGCTGCCGTGCAGACTCGTCGTGTCGCCTTGGATCATACCGGCCGAGATCATGGTGCCGCCGCTATAGGTGTTGGCGCCGGTCAAGCTCAGTGCACCGCTGCCGCTCTGGGTGAGTGAGCCCGTACCGGAGATCGCACCAGCAAATGTGCCGGCGGTGTTCTGCTGGAACACCAGTGCCGCGTTGTCGGTGATGCTGCCTTGCAAGCTTGAGGTGTTGCCTTG
>DASZCB010000753.1:0-6918 GCA_035943575.1 Rhodanobacter sp.
GTATCGATGGTCTTCAGTTCCTGATCCAGCCCGGCGGTAAGAAGGCTGGTGCACAGGCCAGGCAGGTCGTCGGCATCCCACCAGCCGTCCATGTACGCCTCACCCAGACCGAGCGTGCCATGCGCGAACACGCGTGCATACAAACGCCTGTCATGCACGCGCAGATCGATCGGGGCATCGCCGTTGATGTGGATGCCGGCCTGTGCCAGCAATTCGCTGGCGCGGTTTTTCAGATCGTCCTGGCTCATGCGTTGCCTCGCAGTAGCGTGGTTCGTGCGGATCAGTACTTGCTGATTACCGCGAAGCTTGCCGGTGAATATGCATACGTTGCGTCGACGCCGGCCGCACGCACCAGTTGCAGCAGCAGCTCGGCCTGATCTTTGTGCAGCAGGAATTCGATCTTGATCGGCAGATCGTCGGCGAGCTCGAAGAACTGTTCTTCGTGCAGCACGCCATGCCTGCCGAAGCCCGCGATCGCGCGAAACACCGAGCCGCCGCCGAGACCATGCCGTTTGGCTTGCTCCAGCAACCATTCGGACAGCAGCATGCCGTCGTGCTTTGCGCGCAGATGGCAGTAGAAATACAGATGCACGCCCTGTTGCATGGTTTCCTGATTCATGGAGATTCCCCGGTCAATGACGCAGCAGGCTGCGGGTGAGGAAGATGCCGAGCAGGGTCATCGCCAGCGAGCCGACCACATGCGCGGCCACATGACCGCTGAACCACAAGTATTGCTGGCGCAACAGCAGCGTGGCGGATTCGGCGGAGAAGGTGGAGAAGGTGGTCAGCCCGCCGAGAAAGCCGGTGAACACGAACAGCCGCAGTTCCGGCGACAGCGCCTGGAAGTGGCTGAACAGACCCATCATGCAACCCATCAGCAAACCGCCGACAAGGTTGGCCGTCAGTGTGCCTAGCGGCAGGGTGGGGAACAGATGGTTGAACAGCGTGCCGAGCAGCCAGCGCAGCCAGCAGCCCAGGGCGCCGCCGATACCAATCGCAACAAATCCGGTAAACCCCACGAGCGCGTCTCCTGACAGTGAAAGTGTCCGGTTGCCGCGGGCAGGCACGCCTGCGCCGCCGGAAGCCGGTGGTGCAGGCATCATCAACCTCAACGATAGCGAGAGGTGGTTTGTTCCGGGAATGCCACAGGCTTCCGCGAAACGGGAGGCATGCCATCTCCCGAGCAGCCATCCTAGTCGATCTGGCCATCTCGTCGTCAAGTGCGGGTCTATACTGCCCGGCCCCGTCGACGCCGTTGCTGCCCAATGAACCCAACTCATCGCACTGTGCGGCGCAGCCTGCCATGGTTGCTGGCGGCGCTCTCGATGATCGGGCCGTTCTCGATCGACGCGGTGTTTCCGGCATTCCCGCTGATCGGTGCGCGTTTCGCGGTGGACGACACCGCGCTGCAGCAGATGCTCAGCGTGTATCTGATTACCTACGCGGCGATGAGCCTGTTTCACGGTGCGATCTCCGACGCGATCGGGCGCAAGCCGGTGATGGTCGCCGGTATGCTGGTGTATGCGCTGGCCTCGGTGGGCGCGGCGCTGTCCACTTCGTTTGCGATGCTGCTGGCCTGCCGCGCGCTGCAGGGCATGTGCGCCGGCGCCGGCCTGGTGGTTGGGCGCGCGGTGATCCGCGACAGTCTCGAGGGCGCCGCCGCGCAGCGGCTGATGTCGCGGGTGATGATGATTTTCGGAGTAGCGCCGGTGATCGCGCCGATGGTCGGTGCGCTGCTGCTGCCGCTGGGCGGCTGGCACGGTATCTTCTGGGTACTGGCCGGGTTCACCACGTTGCTGGCGCTGGCACTCGCGTGGCAGCTGGAGGAAAGCCATCCGATCGAACGGCGCACATCATTTGCACCACGGTCGCTGCTGGCCAGCTACCTGTCTTTCAGCCGCGATCGGCCGTTCTGGCCGCTGCTGATTTCCAGTGCGGTCAATTTCGCCGGATTGTTCCTGTACATCGCCTCGGCGCCGCGCATCGTGCGCGAGCTGCTGCATCTATCGGCGACGGGGTTCCCATGGCTGTTCCTGCCGGTGGTGACCGGTCTGGTCGGCGGCGCGTGGCTGTCCGGCCGGATGGCCGAGCGGCGCAGCGTGGGCTTCACGGTGAACCTGGGTTACGCGGTGATGCTGTTGGCGTGTGCACTGCATCTGCTGCTGGCGCTGGTGTTCCCCGCGCCGCGGCTGCCGTGGTCGATGCTGCCGCTGATCCTGCACGGCGTCGGTGTGCAGCTGGCGTTTCCCAGTTTGACACTGTTGCTGTTGGATCGTTTTCCGCGTCAGCGCGGCGGCATTTCCTCGGTGCAGGCGTTCGCCAGCCTGTTGCTGTGCAGTTTCGTCGCCGGAATGCTGTCACCGCTGCTGTCGATCAGCATGCTGCATCTCGCATTGGGTGCATCGGTGCTCACTGTGATCGGCGCACTGGCATGGTGGCGGTATCACGCGATCACGCATCGATTGCTGGACCAGCTCGTGTCTGGTGCCGATCCGGCCACGGTATTGCAGGCGGAAATTGCCGAGCCGCACTGAGTGCGCAGCGCGCTGGCTGATGCGCGCAATTACGCCGACTGATCGGGGGTCGCGGGCGTGCTCTGCACTACGGCATTCCCCGACATCAGCACGCTCGCGCGTGCCAGCGCCTGCACCAGCGACGGCGAACGGTAGCTCGCATCCGCGAGCCAGCGCTGCCACACCGAATCGTCCACCTTCTCGTTGACGCCGATGCCCAGCGTGCGGTCGAACAGCGGCTTGAATTCCCTGTAGATGCCATACATGAACTCCGCATACGAATTTCGCGGCATGCCCATGTCGGCATCGGCAACCGGAATGAGCAACTCGCTGCAGGCCAGGCCAGCGTCGATCGCCTTGCGCTGTAGCCACGCCAGCGGCAGATCGGGCAGCGGATCAGGCTTGCGTCCGGCACCGTCGCGATCGTTGCCGCCGCCGACGTCGGAGTGCGAGCCGATAAACCAGCGCTGCTCAATCTCGATCTGTTCGAGCTTCTTGGAGGTCAGCGTCTCGCCGGGTTTCACCGTGTACGGATTGCGCGTCCATACCGCGGGTGCGAAGTCGGCGCGATGCTCGTCCAGCGCCAGCGCCTGGTATGCATATTTGACGATCTTGCTGAGTTCGGTGTCGTGGAACTGATAGCGCGAGCGCGCATACGGAAACCATGAGGCGGTATCCGGAATGCCGAGCGAACCGACCGTATCCCACACGCCGATGAAGTGGATGTCGACCTCGGTCGAATGGCTGGCGCGGAACGCTACCGCGGCCGGATCGTCGGGCCGGGTGGTGATGTCGCGATAGAAATCGTATGCGGCTGAGATATCCGCCTTCGCCACACTGCCGTCGGCAGCGCGCTTGAGCAAGCCGCATTTGCGGATCAGCCCGCCGAGACTGCGTGCGGTATAGGCACCGCGACTGAAGCCGAACAGGTAGATATCGTCGCCGGGCTGCCACACCGCGCACAGCCAGCGATAGCCCTCGATCACGTTGTCCGACAGGCCGTAACCGAACGCACCGCCGAGCAGGTGGGTCAGACCCGGCGACACACCGACGCCGGGAAGGTAGTTGACCAGTTGCTCGATGCCGGCCGGGTCGCGCAGCGCAATCAGTTGGCGCAGACGTTCCACATTGGTATTCGACTCGGGCTTGTTCCAGGTGCCGTCGAACAGCAGCGCAAGCCTGCGTGTGGCCATGGTGTCCTCTGTCGCAGCCGTAATTTTCCTGGGCCGACTCTAGGCCGCGCCGAGTCACGAGGCCAGTGCCGGGTCTGTCGGTACTGAAAATCCGCAGCCGGCGTTGCCAGCTGTTTCCACGTCAGGCGGCGCCAGCGACTCCCGCGCAAGCTCAGATCAGGCCGCGTTCGTCGAGAAACGCGCGTGCCTCGTCCGCGTCGCGCTCGAACCAGGCTTGGGTCGAGCCGAGCCGGAACGAGTAGCCCCAGGCATCCATGTCGGCCATCAGGCGCTCACGTCCCACGCCGGGCAATTGATCGGCCAGCACGATCTGCAGATAGCAGGTGGCGTCCTCTTCCGCGATCGAATCGGTGGCGTCGGTATGGACGTCCAGACGTCTGTCAGGCGGTAGTACGATCAGGTGGCCAGCCTCGTGCAGCAGCGAATGTACCGGTGTGTCGTCGCGCGCATATACAGTGCTGCCAATGATGCCGGCCTCATCGTCGCCCCAGAAACTGCCGGGGATCGGTTCGCCCGCAGCCACTCGCTGCAGTTGCAGGCCAAAGCGGGAAAGCAGGGCGTTGGGCGCGTCGAATCCGATCTGGCCCAGCCGCATTACGGTGCTGGCCGGGTCGCCGGAATCGATGCGGGCAGGGTTGTCGGGGTGCATGGGTTGACGCAGGCGGCGGGGCAGGGGATGCCGCCGGGCGAGGTGGAATCGACCGGCGACAACGCTGGCAACTGGGGCCGGCAACGCAGGAAGGAAACTCAGCCGGTCTTGGCTTCGTTCTTGGCTGTCTGCTTGCCTTCCGGCAGGGTGACCGAGAGTTCGAGAATCTCGTGGCCACTGTCGCGTTCGAAGTTGATGTTGATCGCATCGAGATCGACGTGGACGTATTTCTTGATCACTTCGAGCAACTCGTTGCGCATCATCGGCAGGTAGTCCGGTGCGCCGCGACTGGAACGCTCCTGTGCGACGATGATGCGCAGGCGTTCGCGGGCGACGGTGGCGGTGGCCTCCGGCTTGCGCTTCAGGAAATCAAGAATACCCATCGTGATCAACCTCCGAACACGCGCTGGAGAAAGCCCTTCTTGGGCACGTCGATGAAGCGCAGCGGGCGTTCTTCACCGAGGATGCGGGCCACAGTATCGCTATAAGCCTGACCGGCATGCGAATTGACATCGACGATCACCGGGATGCCGTTGTTGGAGGCGGTCAGCACGTTTTCCGATTCGGGGATCACGCCGACCACTTCAATGCCGAGGATCTCCTCGACGTCCTTCACGCTGAGCATTTCACCGATGGCGACACGGGCCGGGTTGTAGCGGGTCAGCAGCAGGTGCTGGGTGACCGGGCCTTCGCCGCGCTCGGCACGCCGGGTCTTGCTGGCGAGCAGGCCGAGGATGCGGTCGGAATCGCGTACCGAGGACACTTCCGGATTGACCACCACGACGGCGTGATCGGCGAAGTACATCGCCAGATGCGCACCTTTCTCGATGCCGGCCGGCGAGTCGCACACGACGTAGTCGAAGCCGTCTTCGGACAAGCCATCGAGCACTTTCTCCACGCCTTCCTGGGTCAGCGCGTCTTTGTCGCGGGTCTGACTGGCAGCTAGCACGTACAGGTTGTCGTGGCGCTTGTCCTTGATCAGAGACTGCTTCAGCGTGGCTTCGCCGTGCACGACGTTGACGAAGTCGTACACCACGCGCCGCTCGCAGCCCATGATCAGGTCGAGGTTGCGCAGGCCAACGTCGAAATCGATGACGGCGACTTTCTTGCCGGCCATGGCCAGACCGGTGGCGAGCGAGGCGCTGGTGGTCGTTTTGCCGACGCCGCCTTTGCCGGAGGTGACAACGATAATCTCAGCAGTCAAGGGCCCATCTCCGCATGATTGTTTTTGTTGTAGGTGATCACAGCTTGGCGATCATCAGCTTTTCACCATCGAGCCAGCATTGCACGGACTGGCCTTCGAGGTCGTCAGGAATCTTTTCGAACACGCGATATTGCCCGGCAATCGCCACCAGTTCGGCGCGGAAGTCGGACACGAAGATGCGCGCCTTCGCGTCGCCTTGCGCGCCGGCCATGGCGCGACCGCGCAGGCTGCCGTAGATGTGGATGTTGCCGTCGGCAATCACCTCGGCACCATTGGCGATGGCGCCGGTGACGATGAGGTCGCGATCGCGCGCGTAGATCTGCTGGCCCGAGCGCACCGAGCTGGTGTGGTGCTGCGCACCCTGCATGCTGCCGGGCGCCGGCGCGGACAGGATCGGTTCGCGCTGGATCGGTGCCGCCGGTTCGGCCCTCGGCGATGCTTCGGCGGCGGGGCTGCCGTTGACCGGCTCATAGGCGGCGCGGAACTTCGCGATCAACGGCAGGCCCATGCGCTTGGCCAGCGCTTCGGTCTCGCTGGTGCCGTAGGCCAGGCCCACTGGCAGCATGCCGGCGCTGCGTACGGCTTCGAGCAACGCATCGACGGCGCCGTCGTCGGGCAGGTCGAGCAGGTGGCTCAGGTCCAGCACCACCGCGGCGCGGGCAAACATCTGCGGCGCGGCGCGTACGCGCCGTTCCAGTTCGTCGCACAGCGAGGCGGCGTCGACCCGGCGCACGCGCACGCAGGCAATACCGACCTGGCCGAAGCGCAGGTCACAAGCGTCGGTTGTCTCGATTTTTGCATTCATGGGCGCCGCTCTCCGGCGAGGCGGCGCGTAGTGGAATCACATACGGAAGAGCGTTCGCGCTCGGCCAGCCACGGCACGTCGGGCAGGTCGCCGTGATCGAGCCAGGTGTCGCGCACGTAGGCGTAGCTGGGCAGATCGCGGGCCAGCAGGCTGACCTGCGGGCCAGCCTCCCCCATGCGTTGCTGGCCTACTTCCTGGAAGCCGTAGGTACCGTGGAACAGCACCACCACGTCGTCGCGCGGCTCCAGGAATACTTCGCAGGTGAGCAGCGGCACGCGCACTTCGGCGTAGCTGTGCACGTCGCAATAGAAGATGCGGCCGAGACCGTGACGGTGATAGGCGTTCGCGATCACGATGCGGTCGATGTAGACGAACTGGGGGTAGTGCTCGGCGAACCAGCGATAGTTGGGGCTGGTGTAATTGCCGCCCTCACGCAATGCGATCAGGAAGCCGGCCAAGTGGCCGTCGATTTCGGCCACGCGGAAATACTCGGCGTGCTCGTAGAAATAGCGCAACTGGCTGGCGTCGAGGGCGAGGATGGAGCGACCGGCAGC
>DASZCB010000754.1:0-3115 GCA_035943575.1 Rhodanobacter sp.
GCGAGTGGCGAATCGCTTCCACACCGGCGATGAGCGTCGTACAAACCGCTCCCATGCCGGCAGTCATGATGCCGAGTCTTCCTGTGGCAGGCTGGATGCTGGCCGCGTCTGTCTTCGCGGCTCCGGGAGTGGACATGCGTGCTATAACCCTTCTTTGCTTCCGTGAGTTTACGTTGCTTCCGGTAGGACGGAAAGTTCAGTATAGTCCCACCGAACGCTCCGCCGCTTCCGCCACTGCATCCGGCTGTGCGGACCGGCTACACCAGTCGCGCGGCTCCATCACAAACCGCCGCCCTGCCGGCACCAGATCCCGCCCGCGACACGTCGTCATTCGATCGAGGCCTGTCGCCGCCCGCCTCCACATTGACCCGCAAACACACTCTCAGTACACTCGAAAGAGTCAGTCAGCGGATGCACCGCATTCGCGACGCCGGCAGGTTGATCCCATACCCGGTGCCCCCTCGTTCAATGGTAGGACAAGCGACTCTGACTCGCTCGATCGGGGTTCGAATCCCTGGGGGGCAACCAAGAACACTTCCCGCGACATGCGGGGACGTACAAAATAAATATCCGAGGGCCGCATTTGCGGCCCTTTCACATCCCTTCAGGTCCCGTCACGTCCGTTGACAGCCGCATCGAAGTGCGAGCAACATAGTGAGCAACACCTCCGCTGGAAACGCAGTTGCTCACATGCCCCTGACAGACAACGCTATTCGCAAGGTCAAGCCCGCTAGCACCACCCTGAAGCTCTCCGATGGTCGCGGCCTTCATCTGGAGGTATCGCCCGCTGGTGGGAAGTGGTGGCGCTACCGATATCGCTTCGCCAGTGTGCCCAAGCAACTGTCTCTCGGCACCTATCCCACCGTGAGCCTCAAAGACGCACGTGAGCGCTTAGAGGACGCGCGGAAGGTGTTGGGTAGCGGGATTGATCCAAGCGCCCAACGCAAGGCCCTGAAGGCTTCGAAGGCTACTGACGCCGGGAACAGTTTTGAGGTGGTGGCTCGGGAGTGGTTCTTGAAGTATTCCGAGGCTGAGGAGTGGAGCGACACGCACAGGACACGCACGATCAACATGCTGGAGCGGGACGTATTCCCCCGGATCGGTGCCCTCCCTGCTTCGCAAGTGACAGCCGTTGAGCTGCTCGCCGTAGGCCGCAAGATAGAGGCCCGTGGCGCGCTGGAAACGGCCCACCGTGCAATAGGCACATGCGGACAAGTCTTTCGGTATGCCATTGCTACAGGGCGAGCCACCCGTGACCCGTCTGGAGACTTGCGCGGCGCACTGCCGCAGGCGAAGACCGAGCATTTCGCCGCCACTATGGAACCTAAGCGTCTCGGAGAGATTTTGCGGGCCTTTGATAGCTACGAGGGAACGCCTCAAGTCCGCGCCGCCTTGCGGCTTGGGCCGCTTCTCTTTACCCGCCCTGGAGAGCTTCGGCGGGCCAAGGTAGCAGAGTTTGATCTTGATGCTGCTGAGTGGCGCTACCTCATCACGAAGACAAAGACGCTGCACATCGTGCCATTGGCGCGGCAAGCTGTCGCCATCCTTCGCGAATTGTTTCTGGTGACCGGTGATGGTCCACTAGCCTTCCCTGGAGCCCGCAGCGCTACCCGCCCGATGAGCGACAACGCCACGTTGGCGGCGATGCGATACATGGGCATTGGGCAGGATGAGATGACTAATCATGGCTTCCGCGCCGTGGCGCGCACGATCCTGGATGAGGTTCTAAAGGTCCGCGTTGACCTGATCGAACACCAGCTTGGGCATGTCGTGAAAGATGCCAACGGGCGGGCCTACAACCGGACGGCGTTCCTTGATGATAGGCGGGAAATGATGCAGCTCTGGGCCGACCACCTCGACAAACTAAAAGCGTCCGTCTCTTCCTCTCGGTAGAGAGTGGGGCATTCTATTGTGGCCGTTTTTGCACAATCATTGATGATCTTTGGTGTGCTACTATTATCTCGCTAGAAGGCGACGCCTACGATTCGACGGATGCACGGAACGTCGGAATTATCCCACGTGGTAGGCGGGAGTTAGATAGTGGCCGGAATGCGCTTTAGATTCCGGAGCAAGACATGCGATGGCTAACACAGCACAGTCCATGCTGGCCTTCGGGCAAAAGGATGTGAGACCGATAGGACTCACGGCCCCGTTCACCACGGTTACCAGGTGGCCTTCGGGCAAAGGGATGCGCGTGGCGTAGGGTGTCTTCAGGAGACCTTTCGTCATGGTGCTTTGCGCCAAACGGAACAGGTCAATCTGAGGCTGCGCGGGGAAAAATCCCGTGCGCCTAGATTGCTTGTCTGGCGCATATCCCACAGTCTTCCTACAGCACCCTGAGACTCCATCACTTTTGCGCTTCAACGCGCTCAGGGGAATGCCATGCCAGAAACCGAAGTAAGCAAAAGACTCGATCATCAGGATGCTGCCGAATATCTGGCCATCGCTCCAAGCACGCTCTACCGATGGAAACGCGAAGGTAGAGTTTCCTTCTACCACTTTGCTGGCCGACTCAAGTATGACGTTGCGGAACTTGACCGCCTCGTGCATGAGAGTGTCGTCCCTCGCCTATGTGCCACAAACCACCAGCGAATAGCGGCATAGGGGAAAACTATGGCAGACAGATTTATCAGGCTTCCAGCGGTAAAGGAAATGTCAGGTTTATCCCGCACTGGCATCTACGCCGGCATGAAAAACAATTCGTTCCCTCAAAGTTGTCCAATTGGCGCGAGAGCTATCGCCTGGCGCTTGTCGGACATTGAAAAGTGGATGAACGAGCGGGCGGAGATGCGTCGTGCAGCCTAACACTACACCACAAAACAACACCCACGCCCGCCAGGCGTGGGCTAGAGCATTTCTTTGGAGAAGACTATGCAGACCAATCTATCACGGGGCGCACGTCCGCGTGCCCACGAAACACCCACGCACCAGCTACCTCATTCGATTCCACCGCACTACCTACTGAAAAGGGGTAATGACTACGTTGGCTGGAAGCCGGGCAGCGTCACCAGCTTTCGACCCTGCGCAAAAAATTGGTGCTCACGAACTGAGGTTGAGGCGTTGGCTGCCGAACTCAATGCACACGTCACTTCGGCGGGTATCTGGCAGATTGTTC
>DASZCB010000755.1:0-2765 GCA_035943575.1 Rhodanobacter sp.
CGCCCAATGGGGAGCCAACGCATCCCCTTGGGAATAGGAATGCCGATCGATCCAAAAAAATGTGCCTTGTGCTCATCAAGCTCCACAATGTCGTAAGGCCGCGTCGCCTGTAGTCGCGAGGCCACACCGGTACCGGTCTTCGATTTTGCGCGCGCTTTGTCTCCGTAGACGCTTGATACGATATGGTCGTAGTGACTATCGAAAAAATGGCGGATGTATTGGCGAATCGCACCCTCACCCAAGCGATTGACACACATCGGCCAACGATCGTTCGCAAGGGGAATGAGCTTGCATAATTTTATAAAATACCGATGAGCGTCGACGCCCCGCACCCGCGCCTCCGGAAGTGCGCCATCACGCCGCCGCGTCATTAGATAGGTATCCAATCGCTCCTTGATCGATGAATGCTCAAGAAAAAGTGCTCCTAGCGCGCCCGCATATCCACCTCTCGAATTGGAACCCCTAACCAGCACTGGCGTTATGCGTTCGTAGGCTTTGGTGCGTATGTTCTCGGCAAGCGCACGCCATCCGAACAGTCGGCCGTCCTCACTCGCAGAGGTGCAACGATTCAGGCCACGTAGAATTTGTTCATGCGTTAGTTCGAACTGCTGGAGCTTGGCGGCGATGGGGCGCCAGGCAAGGTAATCCTCGATCGCTTCTTTCAGTCGGCAATAGCGTAGAGTTCGAGGCGTATCCCAGCCCGATGTATCCGGCAGTAACCAACGCTCACAAGCGGCCAGTTCCTTCGGAAGCGTCTTTCGCGTAAACCGAGGCGCGTTCATAACGCCTCCATGATGCTAATCGTTGTATGCGTGCTCCAAGGACTAGCATCAAGGTCAGATCGGAGCACACCTTTGCGTAGGAGTTTGACGATAGCGGCCAGCACCAGTGACGGATCTTCGTCGGCAAGCCAAGACAGTACTTAGCCCAACGATGCCTCGCCGTGAGAGCGAACGCGCGCTACAACCGAAAATTCGATGAACTCCAGCGGTCGGCGTCGACATTGCGCGACGAACTGCAGCGCACGGCCCCAGTTCTGAATGCGCATGTGATATGCGTCAAGCTCGTCAGTGGTTATCTCACGGTAGCTCGCGGCAATGGTCGCAGCCGCAGCCACACGCTGGCCCAGCGTCATGCGAGCGACTGCATCATCCTTCGCGCTCAGCGGGAAATAGGTGACGTCATGACATTCGGAATGGCCATCGGCAAATCGGACCACTGCATCGAACTGGACGGTTTGAGGTGGCGAGCCGATCAGAACTGGCTCGGGTCGGTACTCGACGGTCCTGATGGTCGGATCGCCTTCGCAAGCGTAGAAATGCTCCACCCGCAGGTCGCCGACCAGGACCACCTCCTGGTCTCGTATCGCGCTATATACCATCCAGATGTTCGAGAGCTTCTTCCCGCGATGACAAATTGCGTTCACCAGGTCTGATCGCCTGGATTGGGCGAGCGAATGTTTCTTTGTCTTCATGGGTCTGACCTCCTCTGTTTGAGAAAGCAGACCGAGCGCCATCGTGGCGCGTGTATCCAGTCATACTGGGCATACACAATCGCCGCTTGACAACGATTCCTCGTCGTCGTAGGTTTGCGGTCGAAGACTCTACTAGATGCTTCGGTCGCAGATTCGCAAATGCCGGAATCCCTGTTAGCGCAGGGGTTCCGTTTTTGCGTGGGGCTCAGTCAACTTCGATTTCGATCATGTGCCTCAGCTTTGGAGTCGCTTGGTTCATGACAGTACGCGCTGGAGCGACTGGTACCAGCGCGCGACATCCTTGACGGTTGCGAATTTGCCGCGGCGACCCTGGATCGTGAACACTCGGATAGGTAAGGCATCACGCAAGGCAGCTCGCTTAAAGGCCTGCTGCGTCGGGTACCCCAGCAGTAGCGACAGCGTACGGCCTCCAACAACGAGACCATAGCGGCGTTCCAATTCACCTTCGACGTCGTTAACAACTTTCGACGGGATCACGGCATCTTCTCGGGCATTAGAAGGTGGCTGGTCACCGAGCGCGCGGCAAGCCGGCCATGCTGGCGTTCCCGCCCAGTGGGCGGACATAGGCGCCATCGCAAACGACGCTGAACTCCTAGGTGTTCGTTGCGCATATTCCCAGCTTGGAAGCGCCCTCCGTACCGCCTTGTTCCTGGAAACGAAAGCACAAGTAGTACTCTTTGGAAACTCGGACCGCGGTTGCTCCAGCTGTCCGAGTTGAGCCGGCGGCAGCGGCACAGAGGAGCTATGCCAGCAACACGACCTTCGATGTCTTCGTCCGATGCAGCGATCAACCCGAAAGCACGTAAATGTCGTGCTTCCGTATGCCTGGCTGAGCTGTTTCGGTTGTTCCCACGAGCAACAAACCCGTCAAACCTCGAAATGCAGGTATTTGCTCGTCGGCCTGTGGTCGACGAGGACAAGAAGCAACACTTCAGCAGCACGTTCCAGAAGTGGGAGACGCGAGCCTCTAAGCCGAGACCCACAACAATCGACGCGGTCGCCCACCGGATCAAAGAACGAAAAACAGAGGCCGACGGCCCGCTGGATAATCGTCTGGAAGAATGGGCCGATAGTCCG
The DNA here is from genome assembly GCA_035943575.1 of Rhodanobacter sp. Lineage (GTDB taxonomy): Bacteria > Pseudomonadota > Gammaproteobacteria > Xanthomonadales > Rhodanobacteraceae > Rhodanobacter. The sequence continues at coordinate 2,573 of DASZCB010000755.1, forward strand.
ATCTGGCGACTGATAAGCCTACCTTGCAATGTCGATTCAACGGACATCGCCGCGGCACTGTTCGAGCTCGACCCAGTAACGCAGGGGGCTTTATTTTATCCCTCGCGAAACGTGGAGAAGCTCCCTGTGCGTCGACGCGGATATCGGGTGCCGCTGGCCTTGGAGAAGATGGGGACCTGGAATGCCTTCCTCG
>DASZCB010000756.1:0-5015 GCA_035943575.1 Rhodanobacter sp.
CGCCTTGGTCAGAACGTAGAGGCTAGCGCCGTCGATCTGAAGCGTGGATTACCGGCGAACACGGCATCGACTGAACTTTCACGCAGCCATGACACAGGAGCAGATTCGCCTGCCGAGCGACCACCGTGCTGACAGCCGGACGCTACTGGCGAACCGTGCGCGGATTGCCCGGCGTGGCCGGTGTGCTGCTGCGGAACGGGTTGATGTCCAGTCCGCCGCGACGGGTGTAGCGCGCATGGACGCTGAGCTGTTGCGGCGCACAGCGCTGCATCAGGTCGACGAAGATCCGCTCCACGCATTGCTCGTGGAACTCGTTGTGGGTGCGGAACGAGACCAGGTAGCGCAGCAACCCGGCGTGATCGATGGGTGCGCCGCGATAGGCGATCTGCACACTGCCCCAGTCAGGCTGCCCGGTGACCGGACAGTTCGATCGCAACAGGTGTGAGACCACGGTTTCCGTGACCGGCACGGCGCCGGCGTCTGCCTGTAGAAAGTCGGCCTGCGGTGGTCCGTAGTGATCGATGTCGACGTCCTGGAGGTCGAGCAGATAGCCGTCCAGATCGGTGACAGCGAAGGTTGCCGCATTCGCTGCACTGAGCTGCACGCTGACCACAGCACCGGCGGCGGCCGACAAGTCGTGCATCAGCGTGGTGCTCAGCGAGGCCGCGTCGGCGATGCGCTCCTGCGCGAAGCCGTTCAGATACAGCTTGAACGACTTCGACTCGATGATGTTCGGCGATGACACCGGCACGCGGAACTCGGCCAGTGCCACGACGGGTTTTCCGCGCAGGTCGAGCCACGACAGTTCGTACGCGTTCCAGATATCCACGCCATGGAACGGTAGTGTCTCGGCCACGCCGATCTCTGCGCGCTTGTCGGCACGCGGGATCGGGAACAGCAGGCGCGGGTCGTAGTGATCGGCGTAGACGGTGTCCTTGCCGAGCGGAGAATGGTCGGGAGTGCTCATGTGGTGAAGTTTAGCCGCTCTGGTGCCTCCCCCTGCATGTAGAAGGAGGCGCCAGAGGGCGCGGCTATACGTTGACCATGTGCATCATTGCGCTGGCATAGCGCTCGCCGGCGACGGCGTCGGGGGGGAACACCGCGTCGATCGCGGCGAGTTCGGCCACGCTGAGCTGCACGTCGAGCGCGCCGAGGTTTTCGTCCAGCCGCGAACGCCGCTTGGTGCCGGGGATCGCCAGCACGTCGTCGCCCTGCGCCAGCACCCAGGCCAGCGCCAGCTGCGCCGGCGAGCAACCCTTGTCGGCGGCCAGCGACTTCACCTGCTCGACCAGCTGCAGGTTGCGGCTGAAATTGTCGCCCATGAAGCGCGGGTTGTTGCGGCGGTAGTCGTCGGCGTCGAAATCCTCCGGCGTGCGGATCGCGCCGGTGAGGAAACCGCGGCCGAGCGGCGAGTAGGCGACCAGGCTGACGCCGAGCCGGCGACAGGCATCGAGCATGCCGTTACTCTGCGGGTCGCGCGTCCACAGCGAGAATTCACTCTGCAGCGCCGCGATCGGGTGCACTTTGCAGGCGCGCTCCAGCGTGGCGCCGGAGGCTTCGCTCAGGCCGAGGAAATGTACCTTGCCGGCGTGCACCAGTTCGGCCATCGCGCCGACGGTGTCCTCGATCGGAACGGTCGGGTCGACGCGATGCTGGTAGTACAGGTCGATGGTGTCGACGCCCAGACGTTTGAGGCTGGCGTCGCAGCACGCGCGCACATACTCCGGCCGGCCGTTGACGCCACGCGCCTGCGGGTTTGCGGGATCGCGCACGATACCGAACTTGGTGGCGATAAAGGCTTGTTCGCGGCGCCCCTTGATCGCCTTGCCGACCAGTTCCTCGTTGATGTACGGCCCATACATGTCGGCGGTGTCGAGCAGGTTGAGGCCGCGATCCAGCGCATGCTGGATGGTGGCAATCGACTCGACGTCGTCGCGCTGGCCGTAGAACGCGCTCATGCCCATGCAGCCGAGGCCGAGGGCGGAGACGTTCGGGCCGCTGTTGCCGAGAGTGCGGGTTTGCATGGCGTGGCTCCGGGTGGGTGAGGGTAGATGCATGGTGCGCCGTGACGAGGCACGAATAAATGATAAATAATGGTCATCACCATTCCATAAAAAACAACAATTACCATGGATCGTCTCGAAGCCATGCGGCTGTACACGCGGATCGTCGAGCTGGGCAGTTTCACCGCCGCGGCGGACGACCTGAACCTGCCGCGCGCCACCGTCACGCATGCGATCCAGCGGCTGGAAGTACGGCTCGGCGCGCAACTGCTGCAGCGAACCACCCGTCGCGTGCGCACCACCCGCGACGGCGAAACCTACTACGGCCACTGCGTTCGGCTGCTGGCCGACATGGACGAGGTCGAGACTGATTTTCGCGAGGCGGTGGTGCAGCCGAAGGGCCGCCTGCGCATCGACCTGCCGGCCTCGCTGGCGCGGCTACTGGTGATTCCGGCGCTGCCGGAATTTTGCGCGCGCTTTCCGCAAATCGAGCTGGACATTGGCACCGGCGACCGTTTCGTCGATCTAGTACGCGAAGGCGTGGATTGCGTGTTGCGCATTGGCGAGCTGGGCGATTCGGGCATGGTGGGCCGTCGCGTCGCGATGCTGGAGCAGGTCAGCGTGGCCAGCGCCGCTTACGTGCGCCGGCATGGCCTGCCCGAGTCACTGGCTGCGCTGCATGACGGCCACCTCGCGGTGAACTGGTCGTCGCCGACCACCCGTCGCGCCGAGCCTCTGGAATTCATGGTCGGGCGCCGGCGGCGCGAAGTGGTTCTGCCGGGTCGCGTCACGGTCAGCGGCGTTGATGCCTACCTCGGCTGCTGCGAGGCAGGCCTGGGCATTGCGCAGATGACGCGGTACCGCATCGCCGATGGACTGAAGAGCGGGAAACTGCGCGAGATCCTGCCGGCCTATCCTCCGCCCTCCTTGCCGATGACCGTGCTTTACCCGCAGCAGCGGCAGATGCCGGCACGCTTGCGCGTATTCGTCGACTGGCTGGTGGAGCTGACCGCCGATCAGCGTTGAGGTTGCTCGCCTCACGGATGCGCCCTCTGCCGATCTGGCCGGTGCCACCTCCTGCTGCGTTAAGATGACCACGCATGCACAAGCGTTTCCACATCAGCCGTCGTTGTCTCCTGTGGACAGTCATCGTGGCGTTCGATGCCGATCGCACCATCATGGCGACACTGACACACACGGTTACCGAAACTGGTTTTCCGGCCACGGCGCAAGCCCATGGCAATTGAACCCATCCTGCAGAGTACGCTGACGTGTCCGCATTGCGGTCATCGGGTCACCGAGACCATGCCGACAAATGCGTGCCAGTTTTTCTACGACTGCAAGGGCTGCGGCGAACTGTTGCGGCCGAAGGCGGGCGACTGTTGCGTGTTCTGCTCCTACGGTAGCGTGCCGTGTCCGTCGATCCAGCAGCAGAAGTCCTGCTGCGGTTAGAAGGGTGCGTGGACCCGGCTTGCGCGCCCGAGGCGTCGACCCATCGGGGCGACATCCGTGGCGACCAGGACGTTCTCCCCCGGGTATTGTCGCGTAGAGCATGGACAGACCCGGCACAGACGTTGACAATGTCGGGCGGGGCAAGACCTGCGGGGGCGGGGTGTGAGGCAGCGGTGCGCGACACGCGCATGGACGGATACCCGCGCTTCGCGATTACGGGGATCTAACGGTTGTCTAAGTGTGGTCTAAGCGTGGCATTGAACAATGATCCGGCTGGCACGGATCAGCGAATCGCACTACACCTGCGCGACACCGGATGATGTCGCAAGCATCGGGTGGATGGGCGGGCTCCACGACAGGGTCGTCGCCCATCATCATGGTGAATCTTGAATACAGTTTGTTCCGATGGTCGTCCTGGCAGCCTGCCGTGTAGCGGGATTTATCGCATCCTCGTGTGCCGGCCGAATCATCGTCTTGGCAACATGCTCCTGATCACGCCGCTGATCGCCGAGCTCGAGCGGCTCTACAAGGGCGTGGAGATCGACATCGTGGCGGAAGGCCCTGCGGCGGTGGACGTGTTCGCCACGTTCTTCAGCGTCAGGAACATCTACTGCCTGCCGCTGCGCGGCTTCAAGCATCCGGTGGCGTTTCTCTCGCTGCTGTCGAAGATACGCAAAAACCGTTACGACCTGATCATCGATCCGTGCCTAGGCTCGGGTTTCAGCCGCATCCTGACGAGGTTGTGCCGAGGTCAGTGGAAACTCGGTTTCGATGAGGGGGCGGGTGCGCCGGGGCTGACTCACGTGCTGCCAAAATCCGTGGCGCCACCGCACATGGCCAAGCGCCCGGTGAGCCTGGTCCGCTCGTTCATATCATCCGGTGCGGATGTGCCGACGGATTTTCCGCCGCTCGACATCCGCCTGAGCGAAGCGGAGCGAGCTCAGGGGCAGGTCGTCGTGCGCGAACTGCTGCAGGTTCCGGGACAGCCTGCCGCGAAGCTGGCGATCGGCATCTTCGCCAACGCCACTGGCGCGAAGCGCTACTCGGGCGAGTGGTGGCGCGAATTCACCGATGCGCTGAGAGAGGCATTCCCGCAGTGCGGCATCGTCGAGATCATCCCCGGGCACGGCCGTTCGATGCTCGACTCCCGTTGGCCGGGCTATTACTCGAGCAATATCCGGCGCATGGGCGCGGTGATGGCCGGGTTCGACCTGATGATCAGCGCCGATTGTGGCGTCATGCACCTGGCGGTGGCCTCGCGCGTGCCGACCATCGGCCTGTTCGCCGTCACCGACGCCAACATCTATGGTCCATACGGCTGCGGCAACAGCTCGCTGGACACCAGCGGCTGCAGTGCCCGCGAGGTGGCGGGCAAGGTGGCGGCGGCGTTCACTCAATACCTGAATTCGGGCAGCGCTGGCGCCAGTCTGGCGCCGGCGATCACGGCTGCTTCGGCGGCGGCCAGCCAGCTTGCGTAGTCGCGCTGGGCGGCATCCGCATCAAACGCGCGGCCGGCCGTGGCGTGGAGCGGTGGTACCCAACGTGTCGCTGGTCAGCGGG
>DASZCB010000757.1:0-6497 GCA_035943575.1 Rhodanobacter sp.
CGCGTGGACTCGCGGCGCTTGCAGCGATCTCTGAGGTCGCGCTGCTGGCGATTCCCGACATCCATATTCAACCGGAGCAGCCACCGCTCTATCAGCCCCTGCCGCCGTGCATTCCCGATCCATGTCTGCCGCAGCCACCTCCGCCCGATGCCGCGCGTCCATCGGTGGAAGCCGATCTGCCACCACGCTTCAACGATGCCGCGGTTTATCAGGTGCAGGCCGCAATGGTGCAGCAATGCGAGACATTGCGCGATCGCTTCGCCCTGCTCGACGCGCCCTACGATTGCGTGCGCGATCCGCGTTTAGGCGTCGCTGCCGTACGTGCATGGCGGCAGCGCTTCGATTCACCGTTCGCCGCGCTGTACTTCCCCTGGGCGCGCGTCGTCGATCCCTTGTTCTTACCTACCGTGCGCTCGCGCGACATTCCCGCCAGCGGCCATGCGGCAGGTTTCTGCGCCGCCACCGACATCGCGGTTGGCGTGCACAAAGCACCCGCCAATGGCGAGTTGATCTGGCTGCAGGACCTGACCCAGCCCGTCGATACGGTGACCCACGGCCTGCTCAACGACGAGCACATCGACGTGCTGCGCGCTTTCCCCGGCCGGGGCCTGCGCATTTTTGGCGCGCGCACCTTGTCCAGCGATCCAGACTGGATCTATATCAATGTGCGCCGCCTGATCAGCATGATCGGAAAGGCGCTCAAGCAGAGCTGCCAATGGGCTGTATTTGAGCCCAACGACATCGTCACCCGCAGCAAACTGCATCTGGCGATCACCAGCTTTCTGTTGATCCTTTGGCAACGCGGTGCGCTTGCCGGCAAGGCCGCCCGCTCCGCCTTCTATGTCATCTGCAACGAAGACAACAATCCGCCGGCCATCCGCGATGACGGTCAGCTGATCGTCGAAGTCGGCATCGCACCGGCAATCCCCTTCGAGTTCGTGGTGCTGCGTGTCGGCCGCGTCGGCAACGAGTTCGACATCACCGATACAAGCCAGCCGGGAGGGCATGCGTAATGAGCCGCAACGACCCCCTGCTCAACCACAATTTTCTGATCAGTCTGATCGACACCAGCAGTCTGCTGTCCGTGATCGGAACGATTGCGTCAAAGGTCCTGGACAGCGCCGTCGGCGGCTTCAGCGAATGCACCGGCATCGAAATGGCAATGGCGCCCGAAGAATACAAAGAAGGTGGCCGTAACGGCGGGCTGCTCAAGTTTCCCACCCGGGTGACCTGGAGCAATCTCACCTTGAAGCGTGGGCTGGCAAACAGTACGGAACTATGGGATTGGCACTACGGTTTCGCCATCGGCGAAGGCCAGCGCCGCGACGGCATGATCACCTTGCTGGACGAACAGCGAAGCACTCGTTGTATCTGGTACTTCACCCGCGGCCTGCCGATCAAATACAGCGGACCGGCCCTCAACGCCACGCAAAACAACGTCGCCATCGAAACCATCGAGATTGCCCATGAAGGCCTTTATCAGGTGGGCGGACTCGGCACGATCAGCGGCGCTATCGGCGCTATCGCCGGATTGGTGGGCTGAGTGGCGACAAGACAAGTACTCATCGAACGAACCGGTACGGCAAACCCTGCGAGGTAAGTCATGAACGTCGAGATTGGTGAAGTGTCGAGCACGGTGCACACGGTGGATAGCGAACTACCGCTTTCCGCGCAGGCGATGCAACGCCTGGTGCATGCGGTAAGCACGGCCGTTCGCGATAGCCACGCGCACCAGAAACGCAGCGAGGAAGAACGCCGTGTCACCGGCGGCGTGAGCGCCGAACGCGATGCCGAAAATCACGGCGACTGAGGGTTGACACATGGAACAGTTGCAGAAAGCCATGCTGATCGCGACCTACAGCGATGGGTCGACGGACGCATTCGAAGTGCCGTTCAACCCCACCGACTTCTCCCTGGACAAGAGCGCGCAGATTGCCGAGATCAATATTCCCGGCCTGGATTCGCCGTTGCTGCAATTCGTGCGCGGCCAGAATGAAAAACTCACCGTGGAACTGTTCTGCGACACCACCGATCATGGCATGGGCGATGGCGCAACCAGCGTCACCACGCTTACCGACAAGGTGTATTCGCTGATCAAGATCGAGCCTTCAGGGCATGCGCCGCCCATCTGCACCTTTATCTGGAACAGCAACTTCCCCGGCGCCGATCTTTTATCCGGCGCAGGCAATCAGCGCCGCAATGAATTTCAGTGCATCGTCGAGAGCATCAAACAGAAGTTCACCCTGTTTGCCCCCGACGGCACGCCGCTGCGCGCGACCCTGACCATGATCCTGCGCGAATACAAAACGCTGGATCAGCAACTGGCGCAACTCAATCTCAGTTCGCCGGACCGTAGCCATAGCCACGTCACGCGACGTGGCGACCGTCTGTGCGGCATTTCCTGGCAGTACTACCACAAGCCCGATGCATGGCGGGCCATCGCCACCGCCAACAGCATCGAAGACCCGCGCAGGCTTGGTGCCGGCGTTTTTCTACGCATTCCAAAACTGAACTGAGCCGCCCATGGAACTGGTCACACTTGCCCAAGAATCGGCACAGCAAAACGGCTTTTACGTGCCGCAGTTCGAGGTGAAGATTCAAGGCGTAGGTCTGCCGCACGACGTGCTGCGCGACGTCATTCAGATCAATTATCACGACAACATCAAGGAAATCGACGGTTTTGAAATCACCGTCAACAACTGGGATTCGCTCACCCGCCAATTCAAATACGTAGGTGCGGAAACCCAGGCCGATCTGGACGGATCGACCACCGACAGCGAGCGCTATCGACTGTTCGACCCATGCAACAAACAGGTCGAGGTATGGATGGGCTATGCCGGCGATCTTCGTTTGATGCTCAAAGGCAGCTTCACCACGCTGGAGCCCAGTTTCAATGCCGGCGCACCCACGCTCAATGTGCGCGGCCTGAACGCGCTGCACCAACTTCGGCGCAAGCAATACAGCACCACCTGGAACGACAAGCGCGACAGCGAGATCGCCCGCAACATCGCCACGCTTACCGATAGCACCATGGGCAGCAACGCCAAGCGCTTTCCGATGCCGCTGGTGATCGACAGCAATGCCCAGGGCCGCGAAGAAGCCATCCCCTACGTTGCGCAAAGCAACCAGTACGACATCGATTTCCTGCTGGCGCGCGCGTTGCGCTTGGGTTATGTCGTCTACATCCGCGAAGGCGACCCCAGCGCCAGCGACCCCGATCAGCAGCAACAGCACGTGTACTTCGGTCCATCCGACGGCCGCGGCCCCGGCACCCGCGATGTCACTTTCCGCTTGCGCTGGGGTGCCTCGCTCACCGAATTCAAACCCACCCTGACCACGGCGCGCCAAGTGCGCTCGGTCACGGTGAATGGCTGGGATCGCACGCGCAAGAAGGCCATTACCGTCAAGGCCAGCCTCAGCGACCGCGATCTGAACGTCAACGCCGATATGCACAAGCTGATCGGCGCTTGCGATCCGCGCGAAGAAATTGTCGTCGACAAACCCGTGCACACCGAGCGCGAAGCCAAGCAAATCGCCCAGGCGATTCTCAAGGATCGCGTCAAGGAAATCGTCAAGGCGAGCGCCACTTGCGTCGGCCTGCCCGATCTTCGCGCAGGCCGCAAAGTCGTGATCGAGGGTTTGGGCGAACGCTTCAACGGCTCGTACTTCGTCACCGACTCCACCCACACCATCAACGACAGCGGCTACATCACCAAATTCAATGCGCGCCGCGAAGTCACCGGAAGTCTGGAAGGTCTGCGATGAGCACCATCCACGGCGTGGTCATTGGCATCGTCAAGGAGATCGACCCGGCGCAAGCGGCGGTCAAGCTCGACTTTCCCTGGAAGCAGCCGGCGCAACGCAGTAACTGGGCACGCATCGCCGCGCCGATGAGCGGTGGCAAACGTGGCGTATACACCATGCCCGAACTGGAGGACGAAGCCCTCGTCGCGTTCGACCACGGCCATTTCGATCATCCCTTCGTGGTTGGATTCCTCTGGAACGGGCAAGACAAACCACCGGCGGACAAGCGCGAGTTGCGCGTCATTCGCTCGGTCAATGGCCACGAGATCATTCTTTACGATCCGCCCGCGCAAGGCGGCGACAAGGGCTTTATCCGCATCAAGGACGCGCACGGCAACCTGCTGGAGATGGCCAACGGCCGCATCACCATTCAATCGGTCGGCACGCTGCAATTGAACGCGCCCAATGTCGTTATCAACGGACGCCTGGTGGCGCCGGTAGGTCCGGCGATATGAGATCGGGAGCGCGCCATGAGCACTGACATCAGCCTCGACATCGATACCGACACCAGCGCGGCCATCCCATGTATCGAGCTGAAAGCGCTTAGCGGCATCCCCACGATCCCGCTGCTCGGCGGCGCCGAGCTCAATGCTTTCGTGGATCTCGCCAGCGGCCCGACCAGCGATTGCAAGCTCAATCTCAACTTGTTGATCCAGCTTGGCCCGCTGTTCGCCAGCATGGCCTGCTTGTTCAAGATCCTCAACGTGATCAGCAAGATCAAGGATTTCGCCAGCGCGGTGCCAGACCCGACCAAGCTCGCCACCTCGGTGCCGAAACTGCTCGACGCCATCGCTCAGTTGGAAGGCTGCATTCCGGCCCTGCAGATACCCAATCTGATCGCGATGCTCAAGCACATTCTGCTGCTGATCATCAATATTTTGCTGTGCTTCCTGACCCAGGTCGACAGCATTCTCAAATTCAAACTAAGCATCAACATGGATGGCACCGACGACAATCCGGTGCTCAGGGACACCTTGATCTGCGCGAGCAATAGCGCCGATGCCGCCATGAGCAATGCGATGTCGTCGCTGAAGCCCTTGCAGTCGTTGATGATGATCATCGGCATCATCGCCGGCCTGATCGGTCAATCGCTGGATTTGCCCGATTTCAGCGCGATTGCCGGTGGCGCCAACGATATTGAAAAAACCGTCAGCTCGATCAAATCCGCGGTGCAGGGTTTGAAGGGCATCGTCGATTCACTGCCAGGTTGATGGGATGAAGCCATGAGCGACGACACGCGCGAATTTCTCGGTATCGGCTGGAAGTTTCCCTTGCAGGTGACGGCCAGCGGCAGCGTGGCCCAATCGCGCTATGAGCAGCGCATTGAAGAATCGATCTATTTGATCCTGTCTACCGCCCGTGGCGAACGCGTGATGCTCAGCGACTTCGGCTGCGGCATCCACGAGCTGGTGTTTGCGCCCAACAATGCGGTGACCCGCTCACGCGTGGTGCAAGGTGTGCGCAAGGCGCTCACCGCCTACGAGCGCCGCATCGATGTGCTCGATGTCAGCACCGACAGCTCGTCCGGACAAGACAACCTGCTGCTGATCCGCATCAACTACCGCATCCGCATCAACAATGCACTTGGCAATCTCGTCTATCCCTTCTACGTACAGGAGGCCGCCTGATGCCACTCGACAACTCGCTGCCGCTGATCGACGACCGCCGTTACGACGACATCGTTACCGAAATCCGCACGCGCATCGCACGCTATGCACCGGAGTGGCGACCCGGCGATGCCGCCTGGACCGACGTCAACGACAACGATCCAGGCGTGACCTTTGCGCAAGTATTCGCCTGGCAGGCGGACATGCTGCTGTATCGCATGAATCTGGTGCCGCAGCTCAACTACATCAAATTTCTGCAGCTGCTTGGCATCGAACTGGAACCGGCGGAACCGGCCAACGCCGAAGTGACACTGCCGGTATTGACCACCAGCGCGAACAGCGTGGTGACGGTGCCGTCACGCACCCCATTGAGCGCCGACCCCGGCGATGGCGGTGCGCCGTTGATCTTCGAAACGGTGCGTTCGCTGAAGGCTTTTCGCGCGCAGCTCAATCAGCTGCTGACCGCCGAGGGCGGCGGCTACAGCGATATCAGCGGCGCCAATGACGGCGTGACCGGCTTTCAACCATTTGGTCCACAAGCAGCCAAGGACGCGGAATTGGCGCTGGGCTTTGCGGACAGCGCCCCGTTACCGGCCGAAGTGCTCGATCTTGCCATCGTCGTACAAAGCGATCCGCAAGCCTTCGGCTGGTACGGCTGCGGCGACAACATCACAACGCCAGCCAGCCTCGCATGGGAATACTGGGACGGCACGTACTGGACACCGCTGACCCTGCTTAAAGACGAAACCCTGGCCTTCACCCGTGCCGGCCACGTGCAATTGAAATTGCCAGCGGGCGGCATTACCGCCACGGCGAAATTCAGCGGCAACCCCAAGGACACCACCAAGCGTTACTGGATCCGTGTGCGCGTGGCCTCCAGCCAGTACCTCAATCCGCCGATCTTGCTGGCAATACGTACCAATACCGTGCTGGTCGAACAGGCGGAAACGATACACGACGAGGTGCTGGGCGGTAGCGATGGCAGCCGCAATCAAAGTTTTCAACTCAACGGCGTACCGGTGGTCGCCGGTTCGCTGCAATTGCAGATACAGCAAAGCAACGACGGTTTCGACACCTGGACCGAGG
>DASZCB010000758.1:0-3938 GCA_035943575.1 Rhodanobacter sp.
ATCTTTGATGGTTGCTGTCGACATGAAAGCTCGCCCGGATGCGCCAAAACCCTGCTGTGGCGGCAACGTAAACGTTTTCATGACGAGTTGTAAAGTGCCTGTAAAGGCGCAAATTCTGCTGCGCTGCGGGAGCTTTCTGCCATCAGCCCGGCTCGCGATCGTACAAATTCAAGCCGCGGCGACTGGTGGCGCCGATCCATTGCCGCAGCATGCTCTGTGGCAATGCAGCAACCGCTGCACCGTCACCCTGCGATGAACTCTCCGGCGGTCGCGCCCGGTGTGTCAGGGGGTGACCTTGGGCGGCCATTCGTGACCCGACGTTGTCCGCAAGAGCATCGCCGGAAACTCGATCAACGGGCGACCCCGCGTGGTTACAGGGCTGCAGCCTCCAAGTCGACAGCCGTGAAACTCCCTTAGGCACGACACACGTCTCAGTTGGACGTCTCCCGAACCGACTCTCACTCTCCAACCACCCGGAGCGCCCCTGATGGCAGGACTTATGCTTTTTTTGATTTCAAGCATCTTCAAGAACGGAACCGACACTCATCAAGTGCGCAAGAAACTGACACGTTTGAAGGGTGATGACACAAAGGCGGCTGTCACTGACATCAATGAGGGTCGCCGACATGAGTGTTGCCAACAGAGCAACCCAGGGCTGTTGTTAAAAAATCCTATATGTCGTTAAATCAAGGTTAATCTTCGCGCGCTCAAGCGACTGTATCCTCAAGTTCCGGCGACATCGAACGATATACGGACAAGTTCCTGTTTTGAATACCATGATGACTCTACTGACCTTGCTGCTTGTCCTGCCTGCCGTGCTGATCATCAGCGCGGTGAAGGTTGTGCCGGTCGGTCAGGTGCACAGTCTGTATCGGCGCGGCAAGCCGGTGCGACTGCTGTCGCCGGGCATGCATCTGGTATTGCCGCTGTTGGATCGGGTGGCGCACAAGATCAATCTGGCCGGGCAGACGCTGCGTTTCGAGGAGCCGCTGGTCGACGCGCACGATGTGCGCGGCACGGTGTACTGGCAGGTGCTGGAGCCCGAACGTGCCGATGCGGTGTTCGAGCAGGTCGATCAGCTGATCCGTCGCGGCACAATGGAAGCGCTGCGCGGCGAGACAGCCGCCGAGCGTGTGGATCGTCGTGATCTGGGTGCGCGGCTGAAGAAGTCCTTGAACGGCGCCTTGCGCGAACGCGGCATGATGGTGACACGGGTCGAGCTCGACGCGGCCTGAAAGTGAGATTGCGTCAGGGTGCCCGAGAGCGCCCACGCTGCAGGGGATTTGACCGTCTTCGACCCGCCTCGGCGGGTTTTCTTTTGTCGCGGTTGGCAATGTCGACGCGAGCCGCGGATACTTTGCGCCCCACGCCGCTCAAGTGAACCCCATGACCCACCGTGACGCCTTGCAGGCACGACTCGAACAAGGCATTGCTGCGCTGGGTCTGACCTTGCCAGCCGATGCGGTGCCGCGACTGCTCGACTATCAGGCGCTGCTGGAGCGCTGGAACGCGGCCTATAACCTCACCGCGGTACGCGATCCGGCGGAGATGGTCACTCGCCACCTGCTCGACTCGCTGGCGATCCTGCCCTATGTGCAGGGCCGGACCTTGGCAGATCTGGGCACCGGCCCGGGTCTGCCCGGCATCGTGCTGGCGATCGCCGCGCCGGGGCGGGAGATTCTGCTGGTCGATTCCAATGGCAAGAAGGTGCGCTTCCTGCGCGAGGCGATCCGTGCGCTGAAGCTCGATGGCGTGCGCGCGGTGCAGTCGCGGGTCGAAGACGTCGAAGGCCAGTACGACTGCGTCACCGCGCGTGCGTTTGCCAGCATGGCCGATATGCTCGGCTGGGGTGGTCACTTGCTGGCGCCGGACGGGATCTGGCTGGCGATGAAGGGCAAGCGGCCGGACGACGAACTGTCGGGGATTCCGGCCGGATTCGAAGTGCGCGGCATGCATGAACTGGCGGTGCCGGGCCTGCCGGCCGAGCGCCATCTGTTGGTGCTCGGCCGCGTTTGAGCGAGCTTATTCGTCCAATACGCTGCCATTGCTTTCGATCACCTGCGCATACAGTTTGGCGGTAGCCTTGGGCGTGCGCTGCTGGGTGGCGAAATCGACGTGGTACAAGCCGAAGCGCTTGGAGAAGCCCAGCGACCACTCCAGGTTGTCCATCAGCGACCAGGCGTAATAACCCTTCAGATTCACGCCGGCCTCGATCGCCTTGTGCACAGCCTCGAGGTGCTTGCGCAGGTAGTTCGTGCGCAGGGGATCGTCGAGCACGCCGTTCTCGGCGACCGGTGGATCGTAGAACGCGGAACCGTTTTCGGTGATGTACAGCGGGATGTTGCCGTAGCGCTGCTTGAACCAGGTCAGGGTGTCGGTCAGGCCCTGCTCAAACACCTCCCAGCCGGTCTCGGTATGCGTCCTGTTTGGCTGGCGTACCGGCACCGCCTGCAGCGGATACGCGTTCGTGTCGTGTTTCACCACCGCGCGGGTGTAGTAATTGATGCCGACGAAGTCGACCGGCTGGCAGGTCAGTTTGAAATCTTCCTCGGGGAAATCCGGCCACGCCTTGCCGAAGATCTCCTTCAGCTCGGGTGGATAGCTGCCTAGCAGCGCCGGATCGGCGAACTGCTGGTTCATGTAGGCATGCGCGCGGCGGGTGGCCGCCAGATCCTCGGTGCTGTCCGAGTGCGGATACTTCGGCTCGATGTTGAACACCACGCCGATCTCGTGCGTGCCATGCGCGCGATACGCCTGGATGCCAGCGCCGCTGGCACGCATCAGGTTGTGGGCGGCAATCGGCGCCTCGAACTTGTTGCGATGGCCCGGCGCCAGCGCGCCGTGCAGATAGCCGCCATCGGTGACCACCCACGGCTCGTTGAGGGTGGACCAACGTGGCACGCGGTCGTCCAGTGCCTTGAACATCACCTCGGCGTAGTCGGCAAACCAGTGCGCGATGTCGCGGTTCAGCCATCCGCCGCGGTCGTCCAGTGCTGCCGGCAGGTCCCAATGGAACAAGGTGGCGTTCGGTGCGATGCCGTTCTCCAGCAACTCGTCGACCAGCCGCGAATAGAAATCCAGGCCCTTCGGGTTGACCCGGCCGGTACCCTCGGGCAGTACCCGCGCCCAGTTGATGCTGAAGCGGTAGCCCTGCAGTCCTAGTGCGCGCATCAGCTGCACGTCGGCCTTGTAGCGGTTGTAGTGATCGCAGGCGATGTCGCCGGTATCGCCGTTGGCCATCATGCCAGGCGTATGCGCGAAACGCTGCCAGATGCTGGGGCCGGCGCCATCGGCCAGTGGCGAGCCCTCGATCTGGTAGGCCGAAGTGGCGGCGCCCCAGTGAAAGCCATCGGGAAAGCGGAAGCTGCGGCGGGTCATGCGGGTTCCTGTGACTAAAGTGCTTGATGTAAACGATTACATGGGCAGAATAGCCCAATGTTCCGCCGCTGTGCAGACAAGCGCATGCTGCGGCGGGACGGGCCATCGTGGCCTAACGGAACGTGGGTGGTAGAAGCCATCCGGGCTGCAAAGCCCTCTGCGCGGTCCATTTTTCCGCCACTTCTTGGCCCATAGAACCACTATGGGCCGGCGAATTGACGAAAAACTGTCCTCACGCAGAGGACTTTTTGCCGCGAATGTTTCTACCACCCACGTTCCTACGCACCGGAGATGCCGATGGCCACCGTACAACTGGATCAGCTGCGCAAGGTCTATTCCAACGGCAACGTGGGCGTGGCCTGCGCCAGCTTCGACATCGCCGATGGCGAATTGCTGGTGCTGGTGGGGCCGTCGGGCTGCGGCAAGACCACCCTGTTGCGCATGATCGCCGGGCTGGAAACGATCAGCGGCGGCACGCTCAGCATCGAGGGGCGCGTGGTCAACGCGGTGGCGCCGAAGGATCGGGACATCGCGATGGTGTTCCAGAACTACGCGCTGTA
>DASZCB010000759.1:0-5161 GCA_035943575.1 Rhodanobacter sp.
AAGGTGATCTCGATCACTCCGGACGGCCGTTCGCTGCGCTGGACGTTCGAAGTGTCCGCTGCGCTCTCGCGCTACATCGCGGCGAAGGGTTCGGTCTGCATCGACGGCACCAGCCTCACCGTCAATGAAGTCGCGGGACACCGCTTCGGCGTCAACCTGATTCCGCACACGGTCGAGCGCACCGCCTTCCATGCACGTCGCGTCGGTGACGCGGTGAACATCGAGGTGGACGTGGTGGCGCGCTATATCGAGCGGCTGCTTTCCAGCGGCGAGACGCCACGGCTGGACGAGGCGTTTCTCAAGCAGCATGGATTCGCCTAGAACAAACACATCCTTCTCCCACCCGGGAGAGTGGTACACAACTAAAGACACGGATACGCCCATGCCTTTCAACACCATTCCCGAAATCCTCGAAGACATCCGCGCCGGTCGCATGGTGGTGATCCTCGATGACGAGGACCGCGAAAACGAAGGCGATCTGGTGATGGCCGCGCAGATGGTGCGGCCGGAGGACATCAACTTCATGGTGCGCGAGGCGCGCGGGCTGGTCTGCGTCACGCTGACCGAGCAGCGCACGCGCCAGCTCGGCCTGCGGCCGATGGTCAGCGACAACACGTCGGCCTACCACACCAACTTCACCGTCTCGATCGAGGCGGCCGAGGGCGTCACCACCGGCATCTCCGCGCACGACCGCGCACGCACGATCCAGGTTGCGGTGAAGGCGGATGCGAAGCCGCAGGATCTGTCACAGCCTGGCCACATCTTCCCGCTCACCGCACAGCCGGGCGGTGTGCTGACCCGTGCCGGTCACACCGAGGCAGGTTGCGATCTGGCCGCGCTGGCCGGATTGGAGCCGGCGGCGGTGCTGATCGAGGTGCTGCACGAGGATGGCTCGATGGCGCGCCGTCCCGAGCTGGAAATTTTTGCGGCCAAGCATGGCCTGAAGATCGGCTCGATCGCCGATCTGATCCGCTATCGGCTGGAAACCGAGAAGACCGTGCAGCGCGTGCACGAGGAACAGGTGGAAACCGAGTTCGGCCCGTTCCGCCTGATCGCCTACCGCGACGCGATCCGTCACGGCCTGCATTACGCGCTGGTGCGCGGCAAGGTGAATGACGGCATGCCGGTGCTGTCGCGTGTGCATGTGCGCAACACGCTGTCGGATGTGCTGCATCTCAAGCGCGATGACCTGGGCCTCACCGTGACGTCGGCACTGCGTCGCATCGCCGACGAGGATCGCGGCGTGCTGCTGGTGCTGTCCGGCGAGGACACGCCGGAGGCGCTGCTGGCCCGGCTCAATCGCCAGCCCAGCACGCAGGCACCGGAAGAAGCACAGCAGCAGGAATGGCGTCAGCTCGGTCTCGGTGCGCAGATGCTGGCGGACCTGGGCGTGCACAAGCTGCGCGTGCTGGGCACGCCGCGCAAGCTGGTGGGTCTGGCCGGGTTCGATCTGGAAGTGGTCGAGTACGTGTAGCCTCGCGCAGAGTATGACCTCGCCACATCGAGGTCATATCCTGCAATCCATACTCAAGCTTTCCATGAACGACTGACGCGCCATGCCCGATATCGCCATTCGCCTGATCGCTCCTTCCGGCTATCCGCACGACCGTGCCGCGATGATTCGTGGCGTCGAGCGTTTACAGGCCGCGGGCTGTCGGATCGACGGACTGGATGTGCTTGAACGCACAGAACTGCGTTATGCCGGTGGAGATGCGCAGCGTGTCGCCGACCTCAATGCGCTGGCGACATGCAAGCAGCTGCCGGATATCGCGTTGTCGGTCCGCGGTGGTTACGGCGCTACGCGCCTGCTGGAGCAGATCGACTACGCAGCCTTGCGTGAGCGTTTGAGCGGCACGAATACCATGCTGGTTGGCCACAGCGATTTCACTGCGCTGCAGATGGCACTGCATGCACAGAGTGGACTGGTCACGTTCGGCGGCCCGATGCTGGGGCCAGACTTCGGTGCGGCAGCCTTCAGTGATTTCACCTGGCAGCACTTCTGGCGGACGGTCACCGCGCCACAGGCCACGGCGAGCTGGAACGCGGGCGGCGAGACGGAGCTGGATGTCGAAGGGCCGCTGTGGGGCGGCAACCTCGCGATGCTGTGCAGTCTGTTGGGCACGTCGTATTTCCCCGGCATCAATGGTCGCGGGATCGACGGTGGAATCCTGTTCGTCGAAGACGTCGGCGAACCACCATTTCGTATTGAACGGCTGCTGTATCAGCTGCACCTGTCCGGCGTGCTGGATCGACAACGTGCACTGCTGCTGGGCGACTTCAGCCAGTGCAGGCCCAGCGCCTACGACAACGGTTACGACCTTGACGCCGGGTTCGCCCAGATCAGCCGGTTGACGCGGGTACCGGTGATCGCCAACCTGCCGTTCGGCCACGAACCGGACAAGTTCACCTTGCCGTTTGGCGCGCCGGCGCGGCTGCGCGTATCCGGTGGCCACGCGCGGCTGGATTTTGCCGCTTATCCGCATCTCGACCGACCGGCGCCGGCCAGTCCGGTCGAAAACCCGTAAAATAGCCAGCTCGCATGGGCTCTTGCCCACAGGAACAGCAATCCATGAAGATCATCGAAGGCGATTTCGCCGCACCGAAAGGCCGATTTGCCATCGTTGCCGGCCGCTTCAACGGTTTTGTCGTCGAGCCGCTGGTGGCGGGTGCGCGCGACGCGCTGGTGCGTCATGGCGTGAAGGACGACGCGATCGAGCTGGTCCGCGTGCCGGGCGCGTGGGAGATCGCGCTGGCTGCGCACAAGCTGGCGAATTCCGGCAAGTACGTGGCAGTGATCGCGCTGGGCGCGGTGATCCGCGGCTCTACGCCGCACTTCGACTACGTCGCCGGCGAATGCGCCAAGGGCCTGGCCCAGGCCGCGTACAGCTCAGGTGTGCCGGTGGCATTTGGCGTACTGACCACCGATAGCATCGAGCAGGCGATCGAACGCGCTGGCACCAAGGCCGGCAACAAAGGCGCCGATGCGGCGATCGCGGCGCTGGAAATGGTCAATCTGTACGGCAAGCTGGCATGAGCCAGCACTCGCCAGGTCTCGACATGCAGGCGCGTTCGCGTGCCCGCCGCCGCGCGCTGCAGGCGTTGTATGCGTGGCAGTTGAGCGGCAGCCACATGAACGCGGTGATCGATCAGTTCCGCCACGAGCAGGACATGGAAGTGGCCGACCTCGAGTATTTCGAGGACTTGCTGCACGGTGTGGAGGCCAACGTCGTCGCACTCGACGAATGCCTGCGCCCGCACATCGACCGTGAGGTGGCGCAGATCGATCCGATCGAGCGCGCCGCGCTGCGCCTCGCCGCGTACGAGCTGAAGTATCGCCCGGACGTACCGTACCGCGTCGTCATCAACGAGGCGATCGAGGTCACCAAGCGCTTCGGCGCCGACCACGGCCACAGCTACGTCAACGGCGTGCTGGACAAGCTGGCTGGCGAGTTGCGCGTCATCGAAAAACGCGGCTGATGGAACGCACCAGGGAAGGGCGGTACGAAGGCGCGGTGCCGGTGCTGGAAACGGCGCGGCTGCGGCTACGCGCGCACCGGATCGAGGATCATGCCGCTCGCACGGCCATCTTGTCCGATCCGGAGGTCACCCGTTATCTCGGTGGCCGCCCGCTCACCGGCGAGGAAGTGTGGCGTCGCCTGCTGCAGTTTATCGGCCTGTGGGGCCTGCTGGGCTACGGCTATTGGGCGGTCGAGGAAAAAGACACCGGCCGTTACATCGGTGACATCGGTTTTGCCGACTTCCATCGCGACATGCAGCCCTCGCTGGCAGGCATGCTGGAGTTCGGCTGGGTGCTTGCGACTCACTCGCGCGGCAAGGGTTATGCGAGCGAAGCGGTTGCCGCCGCCACGGCCTGGGGTGAACAGTATTTCGGGGCGTTGCGTGCGGTGTGCATTATCTCCCCGGAAAACCTGCCTTCGATTCGCGTGGCGGAGAAGGCTGGCTTCAAGCTGTGGCAGGAAACCACCTATCACGACGCTCCCACCCTGGTCTTCAGCCGTTAGTTTCACTGGCTGGGCCTTCTGACCCGCGCAGGTCGTACGCCATGGAATTCCGACTGATCGAGCGTATCCGCGAACTCACCGCCCAGCCGCGTGACGACGTGCGCATCGGTATCGGCGATGATGCCGCCGTGCTGGCGGTGCCGGTCGGGCAGGAGCTGGCGGTCGCGATCGACACCTTGGTTGAGGGCGTGCATTTTCCGCGCGGTACTGCCGCCGCCGATATCGGCTGGAAGGCGCTGGCCGTGAACCTGTCCGATCTTGCGGCCATGGGTGCAAGCCCGGCCTGGGCGCTGCTGGCGCTGACGCTGCCGACGCCCGATGTCGCCTTCGTCGAAGGCTTTGCCGAAGGTTTTGCGAAGCTGGCGCAATCGCACCGGCTCGCGCTGGTCGGTGGCGATACCACCCGCGGGCCATTGAGCATCAGTGTGGCCGTGCATGGCTTCGTGCCGCCGGATAAGGCGCTCACTCGTGCCGGCGCGCGGGTCGGCGACGCGGTGTTGATCACCGGCACGCTCGGCGATGCGGCTGCTGGTCTGCATGCATTGCAGAACCCATGGCGCGATGACGACCACCGCACCGAACTGCGCGACTTCCTGATCGCCCGACTCAACCTGCCGACGCCAAGACTGGCCGCAGGCGCCGCGCTGCGCGGGCAGGCGACTGCCTGCATCGATGTCTCCGATGGCCTGCTCGCCGATCTGGGCCACGTCTGCCGCGCCAGCGGCGTCGGCGCGGAAATCGATGCCGCACTGCTGCCGCGCTCGTCGGCGCTGATGGCGTTGTACGACGAAACCAGCGCACTGCAGTTTGCGCTGAGCGGCGGCGATGATTACGAATTGTGCTTCAGCGTGCCCGCACAGCGACTGGCCGACGTGCAGGCCGATCTGTCGCGGCTCGGCTGTGGCGTGACAAAGATCGGCCGCATCGTGGAAGGCGATGGCGTGCGCGTGCGCGGTACCGATGGCGAGTGGCTGGAAACGGATCGGCTGGGTTGGGAGCATTTCGCGTGACCGCGAAGAAAACGCTGAGCGCGGAACAACGCCGCGCCTTGCTGGCCACGCCGGCCGGCTGGCTGGCCTGCGGTTTCGGCTCGGGTCTGGCGCCCGTCGCACAAGGTACGTTCGGGTCGCTCGCGGCCT
>DASZCB010000760.1:0-4178 GCA_035943575.1 Rhodanobacter sp.
GGGCACACTGTTTCCATTGATCGGCGACGCGCTGAATCTGGGCCGGGTCTCGGTCGGGCCACCGTATTTCGGTTACTTGTTTCCGCTGCTGATGCTGCCGGTGGTGCTGTTGCTGCCGTTCGGGCCGTTCCTGCGCTGGGGCAAGGGCGACTGGCCGGCGCTGAAGCAGGTGCTGTTGCGCGCCGGCATCGCCGCGGTGGCATGCGCGATCGTGGCAGCGTTCTTCGTCGACGGCCAGCTCAAGGCGATCGCCGGCGTGGCGTCGCTGGTCTGGCTCACCGTCGGCGTGCTGCTGTACGCAGTCAAGCGCTGGCGTGAAATGCCGCGCGGCCGGCGTTACCCGGCCGAGATGGCCGGCATGCTGCTGGCGCATCTGGGCGTGGGCGTGTTCGTGGCCGGCGTGCTGTTGTCCGAATCACTCAGCGTGACCAGCGACGTGCGGATGGCACCAGGCCAGACCCAGCACATCGGCGGCTACGATTTCCGCTTCGACGGTGCGCACCGTGCGACGGGTCCGAACTGGCGTGCCGACCAGGGCGTGGTCACGGTCACCCGCGACAGCAAGGCCATCGCCGTGATGCATCCGCAGAAACGCACCTATCTGCGCGGCCAGGTGCAGACCGAATCAGCCGTGAACGCCGGCATCTTCCGCGATCTGTACGTGGCGCTGGGCGAGCCGATGGATGCGAACAATATCGAAGGCGCGTGGTCGCTGCGGCTGTACTACAAACCGTTCATCCGCTGGATCTGGGGCGGTGGCCTGCTGATGATGCTGGGCGGCTTTGTCTGTGCCGGCGACAGGCGCTTCCGCATCAAGCGCGCCGCAGAAACCGAAGAAGCCGCTGCCGGCCTGCAGGTACAGGAAACGCACGCATGAACCGGTTGCTACCGTTCTTCGGGTTCATGCTGCTGGTGGTGCTGTTCGGCTTTGGCATCTGGTGGAACACCCAGCATGACCAGAACGCGATCCCGTCGCCGCTGCTCGACAAGCCGGCACCCGCGTTCAATCTGCCCAAACTGTACGAACCCACGCAGACGGTCAGCAAGGCCGACCTGTTGGGTAAGCCGTACCTGCTCAACGTATTCGCCAGCTGGTGCGTCGAGTGTGGCGTGGAGCATCCTGTGCTGGAAGCGGAAGGCCCGAGCCTGGGCGTGCAGCTGGTCGGCTACAACTACAAGGACGCCCCGGCCGATGCCAAGCGCTGGCTGGCCGAACACGGCAATCCTTACAACCTGCTGATCGCCGACGAGCCAGGCCGCACCGCGATCGATTTCGGCGTGTACGGAGCACCGGAAAGTTTCCTGATCGATGCGAAGGGCGTGATCCGTTACAAGCACATCGGCCCGTTGACGCCTGACGTGATGGCGAAGGAACTGAAGCCGGCGATTGCGGCGTTGCTGAAGGATGCATCGTGATGCAGTTGTTCCGTAGGGGCGCACTACGTGCGCGAATCAATCTTGTGTCCGGCCTCATTCGCGCGCAGGGTGCGCTCCTATCGGCGTTGCTGGCGACATTCCTGGTGTTTGCCGGCGTGGCCCACGCGCAGGCGATCGAACCGATGCCGTTCGCCAACCACACGCAGGAGTTGCGCTTCCAGCATCTCACCCAGCAGCTGCGCTGCCCGATGTGCCAGAACGAGACGCTGGCCGATTCCAACGCACCGATCGCCCGCGACCTGCGCAATCAGATTTTCTGGATGATGCAGCAGGGCAAGAGCGACGACGAGATCAAGCAGTACCTGGTCGCCCGCTACTCCGACTTCGTGCTGTACGACCCGCCACTGACCACCGGCACCTGGCTGCTCTGGTTCGGCCCGCTGCTGATTCTGCTCGGTGGTGCGGGCGCGGTACTGGTGGCGATCCGCAAGCGCAGCCGCGGTGGCACCGTCGCCACGGAAGCAGCAACCGACAACGCGCCGACCGATAACGGGGACGACTGGTGAAAACCGTTTTTTTCATAGCCGCTGCAGTGATGATCGCTGTGGCGCTGGCCGCCTTGCTGCTGCCGCTGGTGCGCCAGGGCCGTCAATCCGGCCGCAGCCGCAAGGTGTTTGCGCTGACCCTTGCGATCGCCTTCGCGCTGCCGCTGTCGGCCGTCGGCCTGTACTTGCTGGTGGGCACGCCTGCCGCGCTCAACGGCGTTTCCGCCGAAGCCGCGCAGCCACTCACCATGCAGCAGGCAATCACCGAATTGCGCACCCACCTGACCCAGCAGCCGGACGACCTGCAAGGCTGGATGCTGCTGGCACAGACCAGTGCCATGCAGCATGATCCAGCCGCCGCGCGCGATGCCTACGACCATGTACTGAAGCTCGACGCCAACAACGCCGAGGCCATGGTGGGCTGGGCCGAAAACGATTCGATGACACGCAGCGATCACCAGATCGAAGGCCGCGCACTCGACCTGCTCAAGCGTGCAGTGCAACTGCATCCGGACAGCCAGCGCGGCCTGTGGCTGCTCGGCGTCAGCGACTTCCAGCGCGGCGAATACCGCCAAGCCGCTTTCACCTGGCGCTTGTTGCAGCCGCAACTGGAGCCTGGCTCGAACGTGGCTAAAGCGGTCGCCGAACAGATCGCCGTTGCCGACGCCCGCGCTGGCGACGCACCGGCTGGTTCCGCGAGTATCGCCGCAGTGCCCACGCCGCAAGATGTCGTGTTGCAAGTGCAAGTCGCGCTTGCGCCGATATTGAAGGACAAGCTGGCTGCGGGCGACGTTCTATTCGTCTACGCCCGCGCAGAGAACGGGCCACCGATGCCACTGGCCGTCGCCAAACTCGACGCCAGCCAGTTGCCGACCAGCGTCACCCTGACCGATGCGATGGCGATGACGCCAGCGATGAAGCTGTCCTCGGTCACGCGCGTCTTCGTCGGCGCGCGGATCAGCCACAGCGGTCAGCCGATCGCTCAATCTGGTGACCTGGAAGGCGACGCCGGCGTCGTGGCGGTGGACAGCAAGACGCCGATCAAGATCAACATCGACAAGGTGCATTGATGAGTCACGATGCACGCCGCTATTTCGCGCTGCCTTCGCCGTTCGCGATGAAACGCGGCGGCGAGTTGAACGGCGCGCATGTCGCCTACGAAACCTGGGGCGAGTTGAACGCCGCGCGCGACAACGCCGTGCTGGTACTTACCGGCCTATCGCCCAGCGCGCACATGGCTTCATGCACCGAAGACCCCACTCCTGGCTGGTGGGAGGAAATGACCGGTCCCGGCAAGGCGATCGACACCTCGCGCTGGTTCGTAATCTGCGTGAACTCGCTAGGCAGCGACAAAGGTTCGACCTGCCCCGCCTCTATCGACCCGGCCAGCGGCGCAGCCTATCGACTGACGTTTCCGGCACTTGCACTGGAAGACGTCGCCAACGCCGCGCACGCTGCCATCAGCAGCCTCGGCATCACCCAGCTGGCCTGCCTGATCGGCTGCTCGATGGGCGGGATGAGCGCGCTGGCCTACATGCTGCTGCATCCCGGCAGCGTGCGCGCGCACATCAGCGTGGACACCGCGCCGCAGGCGCAGCCGTTCGCGATCGCGATCCGCTCGCTGCAGCGCGAGGCGATCCGGCTCGACCCGCAGTGGAACGAAGGCCGCTACGACATCCACGCCGAAACAGGCGGCAGTTACCCCGACATGGGCATGAGCATCGCGCGCAAGCTCGGCGTGATCACCTATCGCTCCGCGATGGAATGGAACGGCCGCTTCGCGCGGATCCGGCTCGATCCAGAGCAACGCGAGAACGAACCATTCGGCCGCGAGTTCCAGGTCGAGTCGTATCTGGAAGGCCACGCCCAGCGCTTCGTGCGCAACTTCGATCCGAACAGCTATTTGTACCTGTCGCGCGCCAGCGACTGGTTCGACATCGCCGAATACGGTCACGGCAGCGTGCTGGAGGGGCTCAAACGCATCCACATCAAGCAGGCGATGGTGATCGGCGTCAGCACCGACATCCTGTTCCCGCTGCAGCAGCAGGAGCAGATCGCCGAAGGCCTGCAAGCAGCCGGCGCCGAAGTGGAATTCGTGGCGCTCGATTCACCGCAAGGCCACGACGCATTCCTGGTCGACATCGACAATTACAGCCGTGCCATCGGCGGCTTCCTGAACCGGCTGGCGGCCGCGTAACCACCACGCTGCTAAGATAAGCGACATCACGCACCACCCGAGACCATCATGCTTACCCT
>DASZCB010000761.1:0-2945 GCA_035943575.1 Rhodanobacter sp.
CGCTGGGCATCTACGCGCTGATCTACGCAGTGCTGCTGCTCTGGTGGGCGAGCATCACACCATCGAACCATCGCGTGTGGTCGGACGACGTCGCCCGCATGCTGACCGGCAAGGTGCAAGGCAACACGGTCACGCTCGACAACGTGCGCGATTTCACCTGGCGTACCGACGACGACTTTGATGCGCGCTGGGAAACTCGTCATTACGACCTGAACCGACTGGTCTCTGCCGATGCGGTGCTGTCGTATTGGGGCAGCAAGGCGATCGCGCACGCGATGATCTCGTTCGGCTTCGACGACGGCAGCCACGTGGTGTTCTCGGTGGAGATCCGCAAGAAGCGCGGCGACCAGTACTCGTCGATCGGCGGATTCTTCCGCCAGTTCGAAACGATCCTGGTCGCCGCCGATGAGCGCGACATCGTCCGCGTGCGCACCAACGTGCGTGGCGAGGACGACTACCTCTACCCGCTGCACATGGACAAGGCCACCATGCGCGCGCTGTTCCTCTCTTACGTGCAGGCGGCAAACACGCTGTCTGTCACACCGGCGTTCTACAACACCATCACCTCGAACTGCACGACGATCGTCTACCGCATGGCCCGGCAGATCGACCCGGGGCTGCCGTGGGATATTCGCTTGCTGCTGACCGGTTACCTGCCCGAATACCTTTACAAGGTCGGCGCGCTGGATCGAAGCGTCTCTGTCGAGCAGCTGCGCCAGCGCGGCCGCATCACCGACCGAGCAAGAAACACGGCTCCGGGCGACGATTTCTCGACGGCGATTCGCATGGGACTTCGCTGATCGCAATGCGCAGGCCGATCAGCCGGCCAGCTCGAACCGCGTCACCCGCTTGACCGGATCGGCCTCGACCAGCGTTACCTTGACGTCCGCGCCCAATGGCAGGTTGGAAGCGCTGGACACACTGGCCTCGATCGCCGGATCACGCACGATGACGACGCCCTTGGTCGGTGCGTTGGCGGCGACCTCGACGATCGCACCGTCGAAAGTGTCGCCCACGCGCGGCGCCAGTACGGCAGCTTCGGCAAGATCGAGCACGGCTTTCTCGTACTGGCCGGCGCGATGGCCGGAAGCCTGCATGGTGGCGGGCAGGCCCGGCAGTGCGGCGAGTACCCAATCGGGCACCGGCTGCTTCGCGCATAGCGCCACACAGACTTCGCCGGTGTAGCGGTCGACCAGCCGGCGCAGCGGCGCGGTGGCGTGGGTGTATTTCGCGGCGAGTGCCCACTGCTCCGGCTGCGCGGGCAAGCTGCCGTTGAAGGCCGCGTAGCCGGCACCGCGCAGCACCGTGGTGCATGCGGTGAGCATCGCCACATGGGTGTCCTTCGAGGGGTCGAGCGAGCGGATGAAATCGGGATAGCTCTGCTCGGACGGCCAGTCGATGCCCAGCGCCTTCGCGGTGAGGCGAAGCCGCTGCAAGGACTGCGCCTCGGGTTCGGGCAAGGTGCGCAGCAGGCCGACTTTCGCCTGCACCATCAGCTGCGCCGCGGCCATGCCGGTCAGCAGCGAGATTTGTTCATTCCAGTCCTCGACCGCCAACCGCGCGCGAAACGCCAGCGTCCAGCGGCCATCGACCACGTCGATCTCCTGCTCCGGCAGCGGCAGGCTGATGCCGCCGCGCGCCTGTTCGCGCTGCTTGCGCAACTCGCCGATCTCGCGCAGCACCGCCCACATCGGATCGGCCGTGCCAGCATCGATGAGCTGCTGCACGCCGGCGTAGTTGAGCTTGGCACGGCTGCTGACGCGGGCGCGCCGTACGTCGATGCTGGCGATCTCGCCGGTCTTGTCCAGTTCGATCGTCCACAACAGCGCGGGTCGCAGTTGGCCCGGCAGCAGCGAGGTGGCGCCTTCGGACAGCACCTTCGGATGCAGCGGGATCTTGGCGTCTGCGCCGTATAGCGTCTCGCCGCGGCGATTCGCTTCAAGATCGACCGGATCGCCGGCAGTGACGAACGCGGCGACGTCGGCAATGGCGTAGTACACCCGATGGCCGCCGTCGGTGCGCTCGACGTACATCGCCTGATCCAGGTCCATCGACTCCGGCGGATCGATCGTGATCAGCGCGATGTCGGTGCGATCCAGCTCCGGCAGCCGTGGACTGGCGGCGGCCAGCGCCGCCACGGCCTCGACTTCCGGCGGAAACGCCAGCGGCAGTTTCAGCTGGCTCTGGATGTCGTGCATACCCTGCACGAGCACGTTGTCGTCGGCAGGCAGGATGCGGATGCGGCGGGTGGTGGTCGGCATGGGCGAATTCCTTGCGTGGTGATTTGCGGTGATCCGGAACGCATGCGTTGTGCCATGGCAGATGACGCACCCCTCAAAATATACACGCCTCGGTCAATCGGCCGACAACGTATGTATGTGCTCCTATTGACTGATCGGGACTTTCGCAACCATCGCGCAAGGTGTAGAAACGGCGGCGATACCTTCATCATTTTCACCGACTCCCCATGACCGACACGTCCCTGCTGATTCGTCTGGCCGAAGACGACGACGACTTCATCCTTGCGCTGGTGCCACGCTTCGTGGATTTCAGCCTGCCGCCATGGCGGCGACGACACGAATGCATCGAGGGCATCCGCAACGATCTGCTGCGGCATCTGGAGGACCAGCCGGCGAACAGCTACCTGTTCGTGGCCGAGGACGCGGAAGGCGAACGGGTCGGCTTCATGCATCTGCAACGCACCGCGGATTTCTTCACCGGGCGCAGCAATTGCCACATCTCCGACCTGGCGGTGGCACCGAAACACGAAGGCAACGGCGTCGGCAAGGCGCTGCTGGCGCACGCCGAGGACTGGGCGCGCGAGCATCATTGCCAGCTGGTGACGCTGGCGGTGTTCCCCGGCAACGAGCGCGCCCGCGCGCTGTACGAAGCCACTGGCTACGCGCCTGATCTGCTGCGGCTGGCCAAGCCGATACGCTGAAGCT
>DASZCB010000762.1:0-5460 GCA_035943575.1 Rhodanobacter sp.
CGCGCACCCTTCAGGAAAGAGGTCGTCCAGCGAATGCCGCGCGCTTGCTCCGTATCGACGGTCGAGCGCTCGCTATCGGGCAGCATCGGAAAGAACGTGGCGAACGTCCACGGACGACTGTCCACCACGCGCAAGGTCAAGGTAAAACGCGCACTGTCGGTATAGGTCAGCGTGGCCGCTACGGCATAGGTATTGGCTGTACCTGCACCGGGCTGGCCGAAAACGCCGGATGCGGTAAGCGTGACGCTGCGGTTGTCACCAGCCAGGTCGGCCTGCGTCAATACATAAGCGCTGTTGATGCCAAACAATCCGAGCACCGGCACCAGATCGGCCAGAGCCGGTGCGCCATTGGCAGCTGCCCAAAGGTCAATACTGCGACCGGGGCTGATGATGGCGGCGTTTAGAGCGGCGTAGACATCACTGGCGGCCATAGGAATTCGCAGGTAGGAAGATGAAGGAGGTCAGGCAATCAACGGAATGTGCGCATGCGCGCCAGAGACCAGGCAGCGGACGCCGTTGCCGCCCGGGTGGAGCTTCGCGACGCGTGGCGATCCGGAAGGTCTTCAGGCGGTGATGGAAACAGCTCGGATGGATGCGGCGGCAACGGGCGGTCTTCGTTCGTGACGAACGCACCTTTCGCCCCGCCGCTCACCGTTTCCGGCACGGTACCGTCGGAGGTGAACTTCGATGTGGATGTAGCGGGCATGGCCTTGTAGCCACGCACGGTGTTGCCGCCCCCTGTCGTGGTGGTATAGACCCAACATGCGTGCGGATTGATGGCGGGCGCTTTCGTGGCCTTGAATTTCGCCGGCGCGGACATCGAGACGGCCTTGAACTGGTACGAAAATTTGGCGACTTCGCTGTAGTAATACGTCGCGAAAAGATTGGTTTCGCTGTTCAGCGTGTGGTAGTCCTCGGTCACCTTGGCGAGCGTCGTGGACAGGTGCAGCGGCACGTCGACGTTGCACACCGTGAAATGGCTATCGTCGCTCAGGCGCGTGTCTTTGAGCGTTGCCGTGCTGACCGTGGTCGGTGAGAAATAATTGATCAGATCGATGGAAGGATGGCCGTGCAAGGCGTAGGCACTTACCGTAAGCGTCTTGGCGCTGGCCAGGGTCGCAAAGGTCTTCACCACATCGATCGATTTCTTGTTGGCCACTTGAGCGGAGCTGACGTTCAGTCCGGTGGACCGGCTGCCATGGTGCGGTAGCGTGATCATGAGCGCATTGGTGAAAGAGTCCGTTCCAAAGTAATAGTTGGTCCACGCCATCGTGCGGTTGGTGGCGTCGCCACAAATGAGCAGCGTGCGAGTGCCGTGCATCAATGCGCAGACGATGGACACGCGGTTCTTCTTTTCCGCCACCTTGCCGAAGGCGGTCAGCTTGAAGATGCCGGGCTGGTTGTCGATGACGTTGCCCATCAACATGCTGACCTGCACCGTCTTGTCCGCGCTTATCCACATCGGCGGCGTATCCCAGCCATGCTTGGAGCTGTCGTACTGGGATTCGTTGAAGTCGGGCGTGGTGAAGCTTTTGCAGTAGCTGGTCAGGTAGTCCAAGATGTTGAATGTGTTCTTCGTGTAGAAATCCGGGTCGCCTGCGTACCAGGTACTGAGGATCTTCAGTTTCTTCTTGCCTTTGTAGGCATTGATCAGGTCGTACATCAGGCTGATGTGATCGTTGTCGCTATGCGAAAACACCAGCAGATCGATGGTTGGCGTATCCATCAACTGCAGGCTGTCGGCAATCCACTGGATGTTGCTATCCGTGGTGGGGCTGGACTTGTCCGTACCACAGTCGAACAACAGCGTATGAACGAGCTCGGGGGGCGTGCTGTCGTCGTAGATGCGGGTGAATGTGCACTGCCCCTGCCCTACATCCACTACTGTCGTCTCTACCCTGCTGAATGCCATAGCGGCTTCTCCCTTACGCGACCGGCGGCGTGCGCCGTCCATTGGCCAGTTGACGCGCGGGGGCATCGATCCGCGCGCACGCGGTTCCGTCACCCAGCTGCAAGGCGCTGTCGGGCTTGCTGTCGTAGGCGGCATACCAGCCCAACGATGCACTGGGGTCACTCGGCGCGCCGAACAACACCAGGTCCGCATTGCCCGGAGGAAAGCTCCAGCAGAGCACGGACAGCGCGAAGCGCCGCATCCATAGCTGGTATCCCACCTGGTCGACGCCTACCTGATAGGCGATGAACTCGAAACCGCGGAAGCCAAGCTTGAGCACACCTTGTAGTGGCAGACTGCCGCCACCAGGCACGAACGAGGCGAGTTTCAGACCCAGGTAGACCGGCGGATCGCTATCGGCGCCGGTGGACCAGGCGGCAAGTACGGTCATGCCCAGACCGATGCTGCCTGATAGCGCACCGAGCGAGCCCAGGTCCATGGTGTACAGCAGCCCATACCAAGGGGCTGACATCGGTGTCTGGTCGAGTGGGCATGCGATGGAGACAAAGCCCATTTGCTCGGGCGTCAACCCCTTGCCGTCCGCGCCCATTGGCACGATCTCGATCCCCGAGACTTTGAGTGGGAAATTGGCGACCAGGGAATTCTTTCGCAGCGAACTGTTGACCGGGTCCAGCGCGGTTGCGCTTTCAAAGGCGGTGAAAGTCTGCTGGGTCGGCGCGGACAACGTGAATTGCATGCGAATCGACAAGCCGGTAAAGCGCAGATAACCATCCTGACCCTGACTGTCTGGGCCGTAGCAAAACATGTCGAAGGCGGCCACTTCGCGAAAGCGAAGATTGCCTTGCAAGGTGAAACTGCAGGTGACCGAATCGCCGACTTCGGCGGTGGCGGTATCGATGCGCACGGCCAGCACTTGCGCACTGACGATCGCCGAGCCTTGTGCGTTGAAGAGGTTCTCGCCATCGAGGGCGAAGCTGTACGAGGGTACCCCGGCGACACGCTGGCAGCTGCCGTCCATGATGAGGTTGTTGCCGCGAGACGGATCCTGTTTGCTCAACGGCGCGCCGAACAACGTGTTCACCATCAGTTCGCACTGCGCGGCGAAATCGGCGATGCGCGCATTGGCGAAGCGTATTTTCAACTGCAAGGTCTTGAAGCCGAACGGCGTGGTGCTCGACGGCGCCAGATCCTGTGTATCTTCGTAGTCGATCAAGCCGAAGGCCGCCGTCTGTCCCGGCACGATCGTGCCCCCCGTGGCATCGACCGGTGTGACTGAAAAACCCACGTGGTGTGCGTAGAACTTGGTAGGGTCGATGCCCGCCGCAAGGAACTTCAGATCCGGTGGCATCAGCCCGAGATCAACCGGCACGTTGAAGAACAGCACGCCGTTCCACATCGGGTTGTTGGCCACCTCGTTGTAGAAAATGACATAGGGATCGCCGGGTATCGGCGGCACAGCCTGAGTACGTTCACGAGCGGTAAGAAGCAATGCCTGCAGTTGTTTTTGCGTCTGGCGGAGGTCGCCGGCAGCTTCTTGCCAGCCCCACGCACTGGTGTCGTCTGCCAGGTCGGTCAAACTGCGATTGCAGTACTTGAACAGCATCAAGGTCGCGTTCGACTGAGCCGGGGTGCGCCAGTCGCTAGGATTCAGTTTGAACGTCCAACCGTCGAGCGTGCAGTTCAGACCACTGCTGCCTACGCCGCTTTGTTTCAAGAACTCCTCTGCGTCAGCAACTACGAAAAAAAGCTGGTTCGACTGCAAAGCCAGCGTGAAACGTTCCTTGACCGGCGTGAAGAGCAACGTTTGCGCACTGCTGGGCAGGTTGCCGAACAACACACCGGCCCATGAGGAACCGTCGACGGAAAGTTGAGCCAGCAGGCCTTGAGGCGTGACGGCCAGTGGCGGCGTGGCGGTACCGCTCTCCGCCTCCTTTGGCGGAGGCAGACCTCCAATGACGGCACGACGTGTCGGCGCCAGCACGGCCGCTTCGATGGCGCGTGCCAGTTCGATATCCACGGAAGGCAGCCAACGATACGCGCCAGCCGGGAACAGCTGCGCCGAAAGATCGGTGGCTTGCGACTGGGGTGGCAGGTTACCCGCCAGCATGGTGTGAAAGTCTAGAAACCCGGCCCCGAGATCGCTGGCCGCCATAAAGAGCGGTGCTTGCAGGGGTTGGGCGTAGTAAGGCAGACCGCCCGATGAAGCCGTGCCCGACAGTAGCGTCAAATAGGCGGTGGTAGCCGCAGAACGCAACGGTGACGTGCCATCGGGCGGATCAGCCGGTATGTAGGCTGGACCGCCTGCGCTGAATACCAATACGTCGCTCGACGCCGAATCCAGAGTGGCGTATTCGGCTCCGGAATCGCCGAACATCCACTGGTCCTGCTCGACGTTGCCATTGCTGGCAGCAAGCCTTGAACGCCGCTGTTGCACACTCACCGGCACCAACACACCAATCGAGTAGCAGCCATCGGGCGCAAGGTGGAAGACTTCGCTGCCCTGGTTGTCGCCTTCCACTGCGTAGATAGGGCTTTTGCAAAACGCCAGACGGCCAGAGCGCGCCGCCGCCAAGCCAGCCCGCGGCGTGAGCGTGGTGGTGTAACCCAGCGTCGTCACGAACGCGCTGGACATGGCATAGGGTGCTGCGCCCGTCGGTGCCAGATCGACGAAACTGCGTCGCGGATCGAGCGGAGCGCTGGCGTCGAAGTACAAATTGGCCGCTAGGCTGCCTGTGCGTAGCCGCAGCAAAGGCATGGACAAGTAGCGCGCCAGATTCTGTGCAACGGCCTCGGCATCGTCCGCGGCAGGCGTGGTTGCGTAGCGCAGCATCACGCCCAGCTGGTCGCAAGGATCAGGTTGCTGCGGCCGAAGTGAGAGCGGCAACGCCAAGGCACCGATGGCCTGGCCTGCGAGTGCGAGCGCCACCGTGGCACTCGCACCCAGGGCGAAGTCGCCATGCGAAAAAATGGCCGCACCTGCAGGCAGCAACAATCCGTAGTTACTCGCACCGTTCTGCAAGGACAGGCGACTGCCCGCCGCAAGCTCCACGCGGTAGTCCCCCAACATCAGACGCGTTGGCGTTACGAGCGCCCAAGGTCCGCCTGGCGCATCCTGCGGCAACGCCGTAAGCATGCTCGTGGACCAGTAGTTCCACGAGCTGTCGGCCGTATTCGCCAGCCAAAGTACTTTGACCAGGCCAGTCGGCGAAATTCGTGGCGCAAGCTGCGCAAGCTGTCCCGCGAACACCGCCAGATCGCTGGGCATGGCTTGTGTAAAGACATAGAAACCACCTACGTCGGCCCAGGTCTGCGCCAGGGTTGCGGTGGCGCCGAAGCCTGCCGAAGCGCTGCACCAGTAGCCTGCAAAGCCGCCTACGGGAGCGGTGCTACTGGCATACAGGCGCGAACCACTTGCTACGGAAGTAAAAATGGGTGCGTCCATGCTCCTCAGCCCAAGGTGATGCGATCACCGGGCAGCAGCGGCAGTGAAGCCACTCCCCACCCTGGACCATAGGCCGCACTATTCGCGGCTTGCCAATCCAGATGCA
>DASZCB010000763.1:0-1547 GCA_035943575.1 Rhodanobacter sp.
CCTGCCGGCGCGCGAGCGCGAGATCGTCATCCTGCGCACCGGTTTCCTGTGCAGGTCCGGCTACGAGTGGACCCAGCATGTCGCGATCGGCAAGCGCGAAGGCCTGACCGACGACGAGATCGCCCGGATCAAGAAGGGCGCGGCCGCCGGCTGGAACGCCGCCGACGCCGCCCTCATCCGCGCCAGCGACGAACTGCATGCGGACCAGTTTATCACCGACGCAACGTGGAAAGCGCTGGCCGAGCACTTCAGCCAGAAGCAGTGCATGGACGTCGTCTACACCGCCGGGCAGTACACCCAGGTGTCGATGATGCTGAACAGCTTCGGCGTGCAGCTCGATGCCGGGCTGACACTCGATCCCGATCTCAAACACTTTTAGGAGCAGTCCCATGGGTCTCGACAAGGCACGCGTCGTCGTCATCGGCGGCACATCGGGCATCGGTCTGGCGGTGGCACAGGGCGCGATGGCGCAGGGTGCGAAGATCGTGGTCGGATCGAGCACGCCGCAGAAGGTCCAGGGCTCGGCGCAGACGCTGCCCGGCGCGGAGAGCTTCGAGATCGATGTGAAGAACCGGGACAGCGTGAAGGCATTCTTCGCGCGGGTCGGCGAGTTCGATCATCTGGTGTTCACGGCCGGCGACTGGGGCGGCCTGCGCCGCGTGCCGCTCGACGACCTCGATCTCGATGCGGCGGCTTCGATCTTCGCCGTGCGCTTCTGGGGTGCGCTGAAGGCGGTGAAGTTCAGCCGCAAATTCATCCGCGCCGGCGGCTCAATCACGCTGACCGACGGCATGGTCGCACAGCGTCCGCAGCCGGGATCGGCGGTGAGCACGGCAATGGCGGGCGCGATCGAGCATCTGATCCGCGGCCTCGCGCTCGACCTTGCGCCGCTGCGCGTGAACGGTGTCTGCCCGGGCGCGATCAACACCCACATCTGGGAAACCATCCCGGCCGCAACGCGCGAAGCGATGACCAAGCGCCTGCCAGTCGGACGCATCGGCGAACCGGACGAAGCAGCGGAGGCCTATCTCTATCTCATGCGCGCGGGCTACACGACGGGCCAGGTGCTGTATGTCGATGGCGGGCAGTCGGTGATCTAGGCGGGCAACCTGCCGGCACCGAGATCATCGTACGCACGCACGAGCGCTGTGCTGAACGCGGCGTCATCGGCAAGCTCCCGAGGGAACATTTCACGCAACGCAAGAAAGCGCGGCACATCGTTCGCCGCAACGCCCGTGCACGCCGACGCGACCGCGGCGACCTTGTCCGCCAGGGGATCGTCGAGCCTGCCGCGACAGGCGAAGCGCATCCAGGCGGCAACCGGCACCGCTGCACGAGACACCGGCCGACCAGCGCGCAACAGGTCGGTGATCGGACTGAGCCAGCGATAGGGCAGCTTCTGCGATCCGTCGGCCGCGATCTGAGTGAGCCGATGCGCGATGGCGGGATTGCGCAGGCGCTGCAGGATCGTGGTGATGTAGGACGGGATATCGAGGCCTGTGACGGGCGCGAGCGTGGCGGCGCTGTCTTCCCGCATGAGCCGTTCG
>DASZCB010000764.1:0-2911 GCA_035943575.1 Rhodanobacter sp.
CGCAGCCCAGACTGAACAAAGTGTCGCCACACAGCAGCAGGCCAGCTCCGACGTAAGCGACATGGCTGAGGGTGTGGCCGGGAATCGCGATGACCTCGAAGCGGACAGCCGGCGAGGCCAGTTCGATCCGGTCGCCGTCGATCACTCGTGTCGTCGCCTCGGAGATGCGCTCATCGACCGGTGCATAGACCGGCACGGCATGCTGCGCGCGCAGCGCGGCGACGCCACCAATGTGATCGGGGTGGTGGTGGGTCAGCAGGATCGCACGCAAGCTCAACTGCCGCGCCGCCAGCGCCTGTTCGACGACCGTGGCATCACCCGGATCGACGACGATGGCATTGCCGTCGTCGTCATGCATCAGCCAGATGTAGTTGTCGGCCAGCGCCGGTAACGGTATTAGGTGCAAGACGAGCTCCGCTGCGTTCAAGGAACACCCGTCAGGCCGGATGCTGTTTTCCAGGTCACGACAGACGCAGCCATCCGGGGTGCGCATGAAGCGGTCGACTATAAGGTGGCTTTGCCGTCAGTTCGTTAGAAGAGCGTTAATCGGCAGGGCGATTGTTCAGCAGCGTGCGGCAGTACCGTCGTGCGTGTGAACTGCTGCCAGCGGCCATCAGCCGTTACACTGATGCCACTGATGAGATGGATCGGGTATGCCTCAACGCGATGAAGACATCTATGCCAGTGCGCCGTTGCGCCGGTTGCTGGATGAGCAAACGCGCGTGCTGACACCCGAGCTGCAGCGCTGCTCCGGTACGCACGCCTTATTGCTGGATGCATCAGCCGGCGATGCACCGCCCGCGTTGCCGATGCTCGGTTGCTGGATTAGCTTGCGGCTGGACAACGGCTGTTATCGGGGTGCCGTGCAAGCGTCGGCAGATGAACCGCTGCCGTTCGTCGATGATGCGTTCGAACTGGTGCTGTTGCGGCATGTGCTGGAAGTGGCGCCGCATGCATTGGCCCTGCTTAGTGAAGCCGTTCGCGTACTGGCGCCGGGCGGCGTACTCGCGCTGACCGGCGTGCATCCGCTCAGTGTCTGGGCGCCATGGTTCTACTGGCGCACGCGCGGCAAATCGCAGGTATTGCGGATGCCACTGCAGTTGAGTCATCACCTGCAGCACGCCGGGTTGGAGATCGAGCGGGTG
Organism: Rhodanobacter sp.; assembly: GCA_035943575.1. Lineage (GTDB taxonomy): Bacteria > Pseudomonadota > Gammaproteobacteria > Xanthomonadales > Rhodanobacteraceae > Rhodanobacter. The sequence goes on from DASZCB010000764.1 coordinate 1,146, forward strand.
CAGCGGGTGGGTCGTGGCTGGCCCGGTCTGATGCCGGTGCGCATGCCAGCGACCAACCCATTCGGCGGCGGCTATGTGTTGATCGCGCGCAAGCGCCGGCGCATGGCCACGCCACTGCGGATCAAGCCGGCGTCGGTACGGGTGCCTGCCAAGGGCCAGCTGTCGCCGAGTACGCGGCGCAGTTCGGCGCTGTGACTTTCAATGGAATACGTGAGCAACGATGAGCGAAGTGGAAGCATTTACCGATGGCGCCTGCCTCGGCAATCCGGGTCCGGGTGGATGGGCTGCCCTGTTACGAGCCAAGGGCAGCGAGCGCATGGTCGCAGGTGGTGACCCCGCCACCACCAACAACCGGATGGAGCTGATGGCGGCGATCGGCGCACTGGAGGCGTTGAAGCGGCCATGTCAGGTGGTGCTCACCACCGACTCGCGCTACGTCATGCAGGGCATCGAGCAGTGGGTGCCGAAGTGGCGCGCCAACGGCTGGCGCACCGCCGACAAGAAACCGGTGAAGAACCAGGATCTGTGGCAGCGCCTGTCCGCTGCGGTCAGCACCCACCAGGTGAGCTGGAAGTGGGTGAAGGGTCACAACGGCCACGCCGAGAACGAACGGGTCGACCAGGCTGCGCGCGAGCAGGCCGAACTACTGAGAGGCAGAGCATGAGGCAGATCGTTCTCGACACCGAAACCACCGGTCTGGAAGTGCGCCAGGGGCATCGGCTGGTGGAAATTGCCTGCGTCGAGATGATTGAGCGCCGACTCACCGGCCGGCATTACCAGACCTATCTCAACCCGGATCGGGCGATCGACGAAGGCGCCCGGCTGGTGACCGGCATCGAGGACGAGTTCCTGCTCGACAAGCCGCGCTTTGCCGAAGTGGTGGATGATTTCCTGGCCTTCATCGACGGCGCGGAGCTGATCATTCACAACGCCAGCTTCGACATCGGGTTTCTCGATGCCGAACTGGCGCGGCTGGACAGCGGCGCTGGCCGCATCGGCGACCGCTGCAGCGTGCTGGACACCCTGGCAATGGCGCGCGAACGCTATCCCGGTCAACGCAACAGCCTCGACGCGTTGTGCAAACGGCTCGGCGTGGACAACTCGCGGCGCGATCTGCATGGCGGCCTGATCGACGCACAGTTGCTGGCCGACGTCTATCTGGCGATGACCTCGGGGCAGGTGGTGTTCGACCTGGGCTTTGAAGGTGCTGCCGAGCAACGCGACGTCGCCATTGCTGCGCCGATGGTCTTGCATGTGCGCCCGTGCGTCTTGCGTGCTGCGCCAGACGAGTTGCGAGAGCACGAGCAGCGTCTCGACGCATTGGACAAGAGTGCGGATGGCCAGAGCGTATGGCGTCGGCTGGGTTGAGCCATGCCACCTCGGGCAAGTGTCAGCAGGCGCGCACGATAAGTACGGTGATGTTGTCGTCGCCGCCACTGTCGAGCGCACTCAGCAGCAGCTGATCGACACACTCCTGCGCCGCCAGGTTGGAACGCATCACTGTGCGCGCAATCGAGGCGTCGTCGACGTCTTCGGTCAGTCCATCGCTGCACAGCAGAAAGCCCATGCCAGGCTCCAGATGACCGCGTGCCATGCCGATGTGCAGCTGTTCGGTTGCCGTCACGCCCAGCGCCTGGGTAAGTACGTTGCGTTGCGGATGCTGCGATGCCTGCACCGGATCAAGCTGACCAGCTTCGACCAGCGCCTGCACCAGTGAGTGGTCGTGGCTGATCTGCCGCAACTCCTGTTTCCACATGTAGATCCGG
>DASZCB010000765.1:0-10690 GCA_035943575.1 Rhodanobacter sp.
GGGCTTCATTTTTCACGGATGCCTCAGTCGCGCAGCCCGCACCACCTCGCGCAGTACCGATCGCAGCGGCCATGTGCAGAATGTACTCGCGGAACTCGGTCCCAGCGCCGAGCGCGACATCGCCTATCTGTGCGGCAATCCGAACATGGTCGATGCCGCGTTCACCGTGCTGAAGGAATTCGGTTTGCCGGTGCCGCAGATCAGGCGCGAGAAGTACATTTCGTCGCGCTGATGCACGCGGGCGCGTGAAATCCGGATCTTGCTACTGGTAGGTCAAGGTAAAGGTCGCCTTGGCGGCGACACTGCCTGCCGTCACGGCATTGAGAATCGCGTGATAGCGCGCCGTGTAGGGGATGGATAATGCCCCCGAAGGGGTGGCTCCCACGACGGTCGTATTGTTGAAAACCACGGAGTTGGAGTTCCCGTCGAGCAGTTCTACACCGACCCCTGTAGCGCCGCCGGTACTCTTGAGAACGTTGGTGTATCCAGCCGCGAGGCCGCTGGAAGCGGTGAACATGATGGACAGCTGGGATGTGGATCCGCTCGGGCAAGTCAACTGGATGTTGAAAGGTGTGGACCCGGTGGTGGTGTCCTTGCTTGGCAAAGCGGTTGCGCCAATGGTGGGCAGTGTCACAGTAATGGCTGTCGTGTTGACGGTACACGCCGAGGCAACGAAAGTGATCGAATTGGACAGCACAAAGTATTCGGGCACGATGCTGCCCCATTGCCAATTGGCGAATGTGCCGGCAGGCAATACGCTGCCATTGGCGATGGGCCCTGTTTGTATCAATTGCAGGGTAGTGCCGACACTGAATTGCGAGTCCTGGTTAGGGGCCGTGTAGGTGCCGTATGGCCCCATGAAATTGGATGTGTCGTTGGCATGGATCAGCTGGTAGCCGACTCCGGCGACACTGGTCGGGTAAATGTAGTTTGTTCCGCCACTTGGAGCACCACCAACCAAATTTTGAACGCCGTACGATTCTCCGCCGGCGCACGTTATGGAGGGTGGACTGGATGGCGTTGCAGATACTGGAGTGCCGATTGTGGCTCCAGTCACAAGGGTAAACGGTATTGTGATCGGGCTTGATACGGCGAAATTGACTGGGGAACTCGTGTAATAAGTGGTTCCGGATATCCTGTCAAAAGTGCATGCTGCCTTGGCGCCGGTTGGTATGAACGCGAGCAGCAACAGGGTCAATAGCAGGTGCCCTATGCGCCGGAAGTGCGCACGGCGGGAGGTCGTGACAAGCCCTGCGCAAGACGGCATGTCCATCTGCGCAGTCGCCGAGTGTGCTGGTGATCGTGCATGACTTCTGATTGCGAGTCGACGATCGGAAATGCAGATATATGCAGGCATCATCATCCGTTCCTCGGAAGCACGCTCGTCGATGTGCAGGTTGCCTGGATCTCTTCATGCGCCGTCATATGTTTGCCCTTGGCGCGAGGTGCGAGCTGATAGGGGAACGAACAAGACTGTGCTGTCCCATCATCGTCCTGCCAGCGGGCGATCAGCTGGCCATTCTGATTGACGCCGCGTGCCAGGATCTTTCCTGCCTGCCCGACCATGCCCAGTGAAATCCCTTTCTCGTTGAACACTTCGGCGCCAAAAGGCAGCGCATCACCATTCTTGAGGTGGGCCTGTACGATCAGCGTGCGGCCACTCTCCGTCTTGAACTTCAACATCACTACAGCACCAGCGTGCGGTGCCACTTGTGCGCTGGTGGCGTCCAGCTGCACATCCAGGGGGAGGCCCTTGGGATCGATCTGGATCGTGTTGAGGTTGTACGGCGTGAGGTAAGGCACCAGTGCATAACCGAAACGGTCGACGCGTGCACCAGCTGCGCTATTCAGACGAGCACCATCGGCATCAGGTGCATAGACGATGCCGACGGTGTCACCCATGGGCTGACCGAAAGTGATGCCACCCGGATGTGCGACGATCGCGCCACTCATGCCTAGCGAGGCCTGCGAGTAACCGCTGCCGCTGCCGACGCTGGCGTTGAACACGGCATAGGGACTGCGATAGCCACCGTTGATGGTCCCTGAACTACCGGCGCCCGCGCTGCTGTGCGATGCGGTTGCGCCGTAGTTGAACTGGCTGTCTGCGCCAGCGGAGCCGTTGAGCGTGGCCTGTTCTTGCATGCCACTGGTATGGTCGTGCGCGAGATTGATGCTGAGGCTGGGCGCATGAGCGCTGCTACCCAGGGGTACGTTGAAGCTGACGAAATACTCGTTGTCGTAACGCCCCAGTGGATCAACCGTGCGCGTGGCTGAGATGTTGTAGCTGATGCGGTGAAATGTGTTGTTGTAGCCCACCTGGAACTGGGTGTTGGTACCCGTGCGATTCCAGTAGTCGCTGGCGGAACCGTTGATATAGAACGACCCGCCATTCTGGCCAAGCCGCTGGTTCATGCTGATGCTGATGCTGAAGCTGTTGCGTTTGCGTTGCAGTCCGCTCGCATTGACGATGGGGTTGTAGACGCTGCTGGACAGTGCGGCCAACTGGGCCGGCGTCAGGATGGTCTGTTGGGGAATGCCATCGATCAAGGTAGTCGACGGTGGTACGTAATCCGTGAATGCATTGAGCCCACGTCGTGCATAGTCGCGAGCCAGTGCAGCATCGGCCAGGCTGAGATAGCCACTGGTCGAATAGCGATAGGCAGCGACCGAAAGCGACGTGTTGGTCTCCGGCAGAATTTTGCTGTAGCTGAGCCGCAGGCTCTGGCCGGATTGCGTGGCATAACCGGGAATCTGTGTGCGCGCCTGGGTGATATCAGCTGCAAACGCGCCATACCGGGTGTTGATCGCGCTGCCGAGCAGAACCGCGGCGTAGCCCTGTGAAGCCTCGATACCAGCGTAACCGGTGAGCAGGTTGCTGAAGCCATGCTGCACGGTAGCTTGCAGAGCATTGGGCTTGTGCACCAGCGATGTATTGCGCAACTGACCCGCAGCGATGCTGAAGCGGGTGATGCCGGGGCGCAACAGTTGCGCGACCGACGCATAGGGCACGGAGAAGGTGCGCGCGCGGCCATCCGCCTCGGTCACCGTGACATCCAGATTGCCGCCGTAGCCGGTCGGATAGAGGTCATTGATCACGAACGGGCCTGGTGCCACCGTGGTCTGGTAGATCTGCACGCCGTTCTGACGCACCGTGACCAAGGCATTCGTATCGGCTACACCGCGCACGACGGGTGCATAGCCGCGCAGCGAGTCCGGCAACATGCGATCGTCGGTAGCAAGCTGCACACCGCGCAGGCTGAAACTGTCGAACACCCGGCCGTCGGTGTAGCTGTCGCCGACCGTCAGCTGCGCGTGGAGCGACGGCAGATCGCGCCGCACATAGGTGTTGATGTTGTGCCACTGCTGACGCGCTGCCGTACCGGAGGCGCCCGACTGCCAATTGACGGTGGAATCCTGGCGCAATTGCCATGGACCGATATTGATGCCCGCATTCAGCCCCAAGTACGAGATGGTCTGGCTCATCCCCTGGCTGCTGCTGTGGTAGCTATTGAAGTTGTAATTGAGCAGGGCGGCCGGCACGCCGGCGTCCCAGTATTCCGGGCTGACATAACCGCGCGGCATCTTGCCCAGATAAGCCTGCGGCACGCTGGTGTCCAGTCGTAACACGGACATGTCGAAGGCCATGCTGGCGCCAGGGATCAGGCTGCCGATGTTCACGCAGGTCGTCGGGTTATTCAGGCGTGCCATCGTCTCGCTGGATAGCTCGGCCGGATGCAGCCCCAGCTTGCCGAGCAATGTGCGATCCACACACGGTGTGGCGCTGCCTTTGGCGGAAGTGCTGGCGAAGCGCACATCGCTACGGCCAACCCAGGCATTGTTGAGATAGATGTCGGTGTTGTAACTGCCAGGCAGCACCGGATTGCCATGTTCGAAGCGGGACAGATCCGTGGTGTTCTGACCGGAACCGGACAACAGGCTTCGGTCGAAGTCGGCGTAGCCACTGCTGGCACTGGCGTTAGCGCCGCTGGCGTCCACTGGACCGGAAGATGCATCCGCACCATCGACAGACAATGCACGCGATGCACCAGCCCAACTGGCCAGTGCAGCCGCAATACCCGCGCATAGAAGTGCGCGATGGCACGCCGCTGGCCAGTGTTGGCTGAGCTGGTGTGTGGCGTGCCGGACCTTCACGACGAGACGGTAGCCTTGAGGACAACGTCCGCGCCGTAGTCATTGATGCAGTTGTACTGGATAGCGCTACCCGTATTCGGAGCCTGCTTCAGATCCGGCACGGCCAGGTGCAAATCAGAAAGCGGCGCCACCATGCCGGTGTCGACCTTGTGCGCGGTGCCGTCGACACTCACCGTGATCTGGCTGATGGTGACGTAGTAAGGCGTGGGGTTATGCACCACCAGGGCACCCGATCCAGCGGCGCTGACAGCTTTGAAGCTCAATTCGCCCGGTGCTTTCTGCGGATCACCCTGCACGTCGGCGGGGCGATAGAACAGCTTCAGCCGTGAGCGGATAGCAAACTGCAGATAATTCTTGCCTGCGAACTGCGGGCCGCTGGGCTTGGGGGGAACTTCCAGCACATTGAGCCAGAACACCGATTCGCGGTCGGCCGGCAAAGGCTGTTCGCTATGGGTAAACAGGATGCGCAGGCTCTGGTCGCGATTCGGTTCCATGCGGAACAGCGGCGGCGTGATCAGGAACGGTGTATTTACCTTGTCCGGCGTGGATTGGGGGTCGCCGCTGTCGACCCAGGCTTCGATCAGTGCCGGCGTAGTGTTCTGGTTGGTCAGACGTATCGTGACTTCACCATCCTTGGCCGGAAAGATCACCCGGGTACCGGCAATGATGACGCTGGCGTGTGCCGGATTGGCGGATAATGCGCCGCCAATGGCCAGCAGTGCTGCGGCCATGATGCAGATCGGTTTGAGCATGAGGATCTCGGCAGCCAACGGCGAGTACGCTGCGGCCGGTGCTCCGGCCGCAGCAGCGAGGTTTGTGCGTTATTACTGGTAGTTGAGGGCGTACTGCACGGTGGTGCTGACGCCACCCGCGGTCGCCTGGGCCGCTGCCACGTAGCCAGCGAAATAGGCGAACGTGGAGTTGGCGGTCATTGATTGGAAGCCGGCATTCTGGCTACCAGACGCGTTTTGCAGTGTCAGTGCGCCGGTCGTGCTTGCGGCGTTGGAAAGTGCGACTTGCACATTGCTGCCGCCACCGGTCTGGTTCTTCAGATAACCGGTGCTCCCGTCAATGGTTGCTGCTCCCGTGAAGTACGGGAACACCTTCGTATAGGCACCGATGGCTGTGCAACCGCTCAGGACCATGTTCACTGGTGTCCAGCCACCCGATGAACCGGCCGGAAGCGTTGTGTCAATCAAGGTCGGCAATGTGACGGTCGGGCTGGCGCTGCCATTGACGAGCACGCTGCACGTCGATGAGACGATCGAGCCATTGATGGTGATCGTGCCGCTGCTGGCCGCGCTAGCGGTCTGCGGAGCGAATGCGGCGATACCGAAACCGGCGATCAGCGCGGCGGAGAGAAGCGTTTTGCTCATGCGTATTTCCTTTCAACTAGTGTTGGTTGGGTTAATTGATTCGACGCGCTTGCCTAATAAGCTTTGGTTGCACCACCCCGACTGCAGCCTGCGCGCGGCTGGGCCTTGTGCGGCTAAAAGCAAGCGCTGTGCCAATTCTGCACGTAAGCGATTACATCAAGTGCGAGGGCCATCGCGAAGAGATGATGTCATGGGACATGGCAGCCGTTTGAGCGCCCTCGTAGTTCATCCCTGACAAAATAGGGCATTCAAAAGTGCGAACCACGTCACCATATTAAACGGAATGTTCACGTTTTCGCCATACGAAAGTTTCCCGAGATAGCCAATTCGAGTGTGTGTGTAAAGTTTACTTGACATTGATCGAGACGGTTCTCTATGCTGCGACTGTCAAGTTTGCTTGACATGTCGTGGACAGGAGAGTCGTTATGAGCAAGCGGTTCCGTCAAAGAATTTCCCAGCTGCTGGCCTTGAGCCTGGTGCTGCTTGGCAGTGGTGCGGTGCTGGCCTACGCAGCTGAAGCTGGCACGGTTGGTACGCTGAAGATCGAGCGCCATGGCGACCACGGTCGACCGGTAATCCTGATTCCCGGCCTGCAGGGCGGCCCGTGGGTATGGCAGCAGACCGTCGCGCAGCTGCAGAAGAATCATGTGGTGTACGCGGTGACGTTGGCCGGCTTCGACGGCATGCCGGCACCGACCAATGGCGGCAGTCTGTTCGATCGCGCCGACGCGTCGCTGCTGCAGTTGATCGAGCAGCAGAAGCTCGCCAAGCCTGTGTTGGTCGGCCACAGCCTCGGCGGCACGCTGGCGCTGCGCTTCGCCGGTGAGCATGCAGATCTGATTTCCGGTGTTGTGGCGGTGGATGGACTGCCGATTTTTCCCGGTATGGAGCGAGCGAGCGCCGAGCAGCGGCAGGCGATGGCCGCGCAGATGCGCGAAAAGATGTCGGCGGCGACACCGGCGCAGTTCCAGGCGCAGGCGCTGGGCTACATGCAGAAAGTGGGCGTGGTCGATCCGCAGCTGGCCGCGCGCTACGCACCGATGAATGCACGCAGCGACATCAAGGCCAGCGCGCAGTACATGGCAGAGGATCTGGCCGCTGATGGGCGTCCCGGCCTGAAGAACGCGAACGTGCCCATCCTGGAAATCTCGCCCTATTACGCGCCGGATTTCAGTCAGCCGCCGACACAGTTCAGTGAGGCGCAGAAGACGGCGTACTACCAGAGCCTGCTGGCAGATGCACCGAACGCGAAGGTGGTGTCGATCTCGCCGTCGCGGCACTTCGTGATGCTCGACCAGCCGGTGAAGTTCCAGCAGGCGCTGGACGATTTTCTGAAAACCACTGAGCGGAGTGCGCAGCCGTGAGCCGTTCGATTCACCAGCGTTACCAGCGCGAATTCTGGCCGGCGATGGCGGCTTATATGGTCATCATGTTTCTGCTGTGGCCGCTGCTGCCCCAGGTGCACAACGAACTGTTGAAGATTGCGCTGGCCGTGTTGCCGGTACTGCCGGTGCTGTTCGTGGTGCGCGCGATGGTGCGACTGGTGCTGGGTAGTGACGAACTGGAGCAGCGCATCCATCTGATCGGTTTGGCGATTGCTGCCACCGTGGTGAGTACGCTCAGTCTGGTCGGCGGTTTCCTCGCCGCTGCCGACGTCATCAAGCTTGATGGCGCGATCCTGATCTGGGTGTGGCCGATCCTGGTGGTGGTGTATGCCGCCGGGCGTGGCTGGGCCAGTCGTCGTTACGGTGGCGATGTGATGTGCAACAGCGGGATTGCCTGGCATTGGCGGGTTTTGCTTGCGGCGCTGGGTTTTGCCGCGATCGCCGGACTGGGACGCCATCAACTGCTTGACTACCAGCTCGGCATGCTGTGCGGAATGAGTGTGGCGCTGGCGGCGTGGGCGCTGGTGCTGGGGGTGCTGCACTGGCGCAAGCGACGGCATGGCGGGGACGAGACGCCGTGATGCCGCATGAATCCTTTGTCGCCGAATCGAAAAGGGGCCGCCATGCGCGCTGTCCATAAACGCTATCTGCGTGAATTCATTCCGGCGATGTCCGCCTACGTGTTGCTTATCGTGCTGTACGGCGTCCTGATGCCGCGGACGGAAAGCGCACTGTGGCGGATCGTGTTGGCGGTGTTGCCGCTGCTGCCGATCATGCTGGTGATCCGCGCCATCGTGCGGGTCATCCGCGATCAGGACGAGCTGGAACGCCGCATCGACCTGGAGGCGATTGCGATCGCCGCGATGTCGACCGGGTTCGGTTATTTCAGCTACGGCTTTCTGCTGAATGCGAATATCGGCTTGAAGGTCGAGCCGGCGGCCGTCGCGATCTGGGTGCTGCCATGCCTGTTTGCCAGTTTTGGTGTGGCCAAACTGCTGGTTGCCTGGCGTTATCGAAGCCATGAATAACCACGTGCGCGAACTGCGCGGCGAACAGAGCTGGTCGCAAGCGGATCTGGCCGAACGGCTGGATGTGTCGCGGCAGACCATCAACGCGATCGAGACCGGCAAGTACGATCCCAGCCTGCCGCTGGCATTCAAGATCGCGCAATTGTTTGGCCGTCCGATCGAATCGATTTTTTTACCGGGTGAGGAGTGACAGGCATGGCAATGAAGGGACGTACCGTGATCCGCATCGGTGCGGTGGCCGTGGGCCTGGGCTTTCTGGCCTGGAACCAGTTCCACCACGGCGAACAAGCTGCGGCACCGGCGGCAGCTGTCACCGCACCGACCGTCGCGGCGAAAGCAGTGCCGCCGGCGAACCCGCAAACCTGGACGCTGGGCTCGCTGACATTGACCGCATGCAATCTGGCCCAACCGAACAGCGGGCTCAGTACGGCGGCATGGTGTGCGGATTTTCCGGTGCCGGAGAATCGTGCCGATCCGCACAGCCGCACGATCAAGCTCAAGCTGGCCGTATTGCGCTCGAGCGCCCAGGTGGCAAGCAAGGACATGCTGGTGTTTCTCGTCGGCGGCCCGGGCCAGGCGGCCACCGATTCGGCCAGCCAGATAGCGGTGATGTTGCAGCCGTTGCTGGCGCATCGTGACGTGCTGTTGCTGGATCAACGCGGCACCGGCGGCTCGAACGCGTTGACCTGCAAGGATTCGGGCGATACGACCAAGCCCGACGACAGCACGTTCGATGCGGCCAAGATGCGCGCCGCCGCCGCCGATTGCCTCAAACAATTGAGCGATCACGCCGATCCGCGCTACTACACCACCACGATCGCGGCGCAGGATCTGGAGGATGTGCGCAAGGCGCTCGGCTCGCCGCAGTTCGATCTGCTCGGCGTGTCGTACGGCACGCGGATGGCGCAGCAGTACCTGATGCGTTATCCGGATGCGGTGCGCAGCATGTTGCTGGACAGCACGGTGCCGAACTAGCTGGCGCTGGGCGAGGATTTTGCTCGCAACCTCGATGACGCACTGAAGGCGCAGTTCGCCCGCTGCACGGCGCAGCCTGCGTGCAAGAAGCAGTTCGGCGATCCGGACCAGACGCTGTATCAGCTGCGCGATGCGCTGCGCGCGAACCCGCACGAGGTCAGCTTCCGCGATCCGCAGAGCTACCGCACCGTCAAGCGGGTGTTGAACGAGAACGCGCTGGCCAGCGTGGTGCGGATGTTCGCGTACACGCCCGCCACCGCCGCGCTGTTGCCGCTGTCGATCGACGCGGCGGCGCATGGGGATGTCGGTCCGCTGCTGGGTCAGGCCAAGATCCTGTCCGGCGATCTGGCCGAGCTGATGGGCAGCGGCATGCAGTATTCGGTGATCTGCAGCGAGGACGCCGACCTGCTCACGCCGCGCCCGCAGGATGCCGACACCATTCTGGGTACGCACATGATCGATGCACTCGGCGCGGTCTGCTCGGCGTGGCCAAAAGGCGCGCGTTCGGCGGATTTCCATCAGCCATTGAAAACCGACAAGCCGGTACTGCTGCTGGCCGGCCAGTACGATCCGGTGACGCCACCGCGTTACGCCGACGAGGTGGCGAAGGGTCTGCAGAATGCACGCGTGCTGGTTTTCAAGGGCCAGGCACATGGCGTGATGGCGGTCGGTTGCGCGCCGCAGCTGGTGCAGCACTTCATCGAAAAGCTCGACCCGAAGACGCTGGACGCGAGCTGTCTGGATCGGCTGCAAGCCACCCCGATCTTCATCGACTTCAACGGAGCCACGCCATGAGAAAACGCTACATGCTGGCGAACGCCTTGCTGTGGGCCGCGGCCATTCTCGCTGCCGCCATACTCAAGGCACCGAACTTCCTTTCCCTTGTCCTGCTCCCGCTGCTGGCCACGCTGTCGCTGCTCATGGTCGGCCCGGACGCATGCCTCAACCGGAGCGACATCTCGTGATCGAAGTCAGGGATCTGCACAAGGCGTTCGGCACGGTGAAAGCCGTCGACGGCGTCAGTTTCACCGCCCGCGACGGCGAGATCACCGGCCTGCTCGGCCCCAACGGTGCCGGCAAGACCACCACGCTGCGCATGCTGTACACCCTGATGGCGCCGGATCGCGGCCAGGTACTGGTGGATGGCATCGACGCGGCGGTCGACCCACTCGGCGTGCGCCGCCAGCTCGGCGTGCTGCCGGATGCGCGCGGCCTGTACAAGCGGCTGACCGCGCGCGAGAACATCGACTACTTCGCTCGCCTGCATGGCTTGCCGGAGGAGCTGCTGAAGAGTCGCCGCAACGCGCTGATCGAAGCGCTGGAGATGGGCGACATCGCCGATCGACGCACCGAAGGTTTCTCGCAAGGCCAGCGAGTGAAAACCGCGATAGCCCGTGCGCTGGTGCACGACCCGCGCAACGTGATCCTCGACGAGCCGACCAACGGCCTCGACGTGATGGCCACGCGCGCGCTGCGCCAGTTCATGACCCGGTTGAAAGGCGAAGGTCGTTGTGTGCTGTTTTCCAGCCACATCATGCAGGAGGTGGCCGCGTTGTGTGACCGCATCGTGGTGATCGCGCACGGTCGCGTGGTGGCCGACGAATCACCGGATGCGCTGCGCGCGCAGACCGGCGAGAACAATCTGGAGGATGCCTTCGTGAAGATCATCGGTAGTGACGAGGGGTTGGTCGCATGAATACCGTTCCAACGAAACTGCAGCGCAGCCGCGCCTTCCTCACCGTGTTCCTGAAGGAGGTGAAGGAAAACCTGCGTG
>DASZCB010000766.1:0-2642 GCA_035943575.1 Rhodanobacter sp.
CGCCGCGCGCTGGTCACTAATTCCGACCTGCCGTACCCCGAAGGCGTAGCCTGCGCCGAAGTGCTGAAGGTCGGCGCCGGTGGCAGCGAGGGCGTCGGTGCCGAGGCGGCGGCCGAATCCAACCGCGCCGGCCTGCTCGCCGTGCTGTGGGGATCGATCGTCTCGGCGGTGTTCGCGGTGGTGGTCGCAACGCGGGTATTTGCGGGCGACGTCGTGCACTACTTCCGCGTCGGTGGCGACAAAGGTGGCGTGACCGGGTTCGACTTCTTCCTCTCGTTCGCTCTGTTCGGCATCGGCCACCTGGTCGGGCTGTGGGTCGGCATCGCGATGCTGGTGGGCGCGCTGATCGGCTGGGGCTGGGGCGTGCCGCATTTTTCTGCGCTGGTGCCGGTGACCGGCTCGATCGCGGAGCTAGCCAATGCGACCTGGAGCCACAAGGTCCGCTTCGTCGGCGCCGGCACCATCGGTGTGGCTGCCATCTGGACCCTGGCCAAGCTGGTCAAGCCGGTCATCACTGGATTGACTTCCGCCATGGCCGCCTCGCGCGTGCGCGGTGCCGGCAACGTCGCCTCGCTGCCGCGTACCGAGCATGACATTCCGATCGGGCAGGTTGGCCTGATCTCGCTGGTGTGCCTGCTGCCGATCGGCTGGCTGATCGCGAATTTCGCGACGACAGCCGGCCATGGACTGGGCGACCACGTGATGGCGCTGGTGGTCAGTGGGTTGATCTTCGTGGTGCTGATGAGCTTCTTCGTGTCCGCCGTGTGCGGCTACATGGCCGGCCTGATCGGTTCGTCGAACAGTCCGCTGTCGGGCATCGGCATCATCGTGGTGATCAGCGCGGCGCTGTTGCTGGTGTTCGGTGTCCGTTCGGCGCTGCCGGCCGGCAGCGAGAACGCGCTGGTCGCGTTCGCCCTGTTCGTCACATCGATCGTGTTTGCTGCGGCCGCGATCGCCAACAACAACCTGCAGGATCTCAAGACTGGCCAGTTGGTCGATGCGACGCCGTCCAAGCAGCAGTGGGCGCTGGTGGTCGGCGTAATTGCCGGTGCCGCGATCATTCCGCCGATCCTCGACCTGCTCAACCATGCCTACGGATTCGTCGGCGCGCCGGGCCCGCAGCGCCCCAATGCGTTGCCCGCGCCGCAGGCCGGATTGATCTCGGCGCTGGCGCAGGGCGTGATCAAGAACAACATCGATTGGAGTCTGATCGAGATCGGCGCGTCGATCGGCGTGGTAATGATCATCGTCGACGAAGTGTTGCGCCGTACGACCAAGTCTGCGCACCTGTCGCCGCTTGCGGTCGGCCTTGGCATCTACCTGCCGACGCAGAGCACGCTGATGGTGGTGGTCGGTGCAGTTGCCGGCTGGTGGTTCGACCGTCGCGCTGACCGCACGTCGAAGAATCCCGAAGCGACCAAGCAACTCGGCGTGCTGCTGGCCTCCGGCATGATCGTGGGTGAGGGCCTGCTCGGCGTGGTGATCGCCGCCTTTGTCGCGTTTTCCGGCAAGGACTATCCGCTCGACCTGGTCGGCGATGCGTTCGCGCACGGCCCGGCACTGTTGGTCGGCGGCGCGGCGTTCATCGTGGTGATGCTGCTGCTGTACCGCTGGCTGGGCCGGTTGGGGCAGTCGTCGACCAACGCATAGTGGAGCCGCATGCGCGGCGGAAGGCCGTCGTACAGCGGCCGGAGAGTCATGCAGTGCGGAATGACGGTTCCAGCGCTCGCCGCAGATTGCCAGTCAGCTTCGGTGTGGCAATCTAGTCGGTCATTACAAGGGGCGTGTGTCGCGTGGAGCAGGAAAAGGTCGAGCAGGTTCTGAGTGCCGAGGAAGAAGCACTCGCGCCACCGAGCCAGCGCAGAGTGTTGTTGCGCAGGCTGGCCGGGCCGCTGCTGTCGGTGGGTATGCTTTGCCTTGCGTTGTGGGCGTTGCATCTGCTGGCCAGACAGGTGAATTACCACCAGGTGCGGACTTACGTGCAGAGCATTTCGCACGCGCGCCTGTTGCTGGCAGCGTTGTTCACGTTGCTTGGCTATGCGGTGATGACGCTGTACGACCGTTTCGCGCTGGCCTCGATCGGTCGCAAGCTGTCGTGGCAGCGGGTCACCCTGATCTCCTTCATCAGCTACGCCTTCAGCAATGCCGTGGGCATGTCGCTGCTGGTGTCCGGTTCGATCCGTTACCGCTTCTATATCCAGAACGGCCTGTCCACCGGCGAGGTGGCCAGGGTGGTGCTGTTCTGTACCACCAGTTTCTGGTTGGGCCTGTTGGCGTTGACCGGCGTGACCTTGCTGCTGGTGCCGTTGCCGCCCGAACTGGCGATGGCGGCGTACGGGCGGCCGCTGGGCGTGTTGCTGACCCTGTTACCGCTGGCATGGCTGCTGGCTGGCCGCGTGCTGCGCCGGCCGCTGCGGTTATGGCGCTGGCATATCGGCCTGCCGTCGCCGGCCACCGCGCTGCGGCAGATTCTGGTGGGCGCGCTCGACTGGGGGCTGGCGGCGGCGGTGCTCTACATCCTGATGCCGGATGAGCTGAACAACGGCTTCGGGCATTTCCTGGCGATCTTCGTGATTGCGCAAATCATCGGCCTGATCAGCCATGTGCCCGGTGGCCTGGGCGTGTTCGAGGCGGTGATGATG
>DASZCB010000767.1:0-3878 GCA_035943575.1 Rhodanobacter sp.
CGCAAAGCCTGTGATCGGCCAGCCCGACCAGTGCGTCAAGTCCGTGGTTCACTTAACCCATATCCTCTCGTCACCGGGCGATTGCCATAGATAGATTAAGTGAACCTGACCCCGCTCTTGGGCTTCGCTGAGTGAGCTGCAGAGGTCAACGAGCTCTCAAGCCATGCGTTATTGAAAATCGGGTCTCGCTGCGCTCTGAGCGGGAACTCGAATTTTAATTTTTTTGGCGGGAATCGATATGATCTGCATTGGACGCCGAATAATAGTATCGGCAATAGTCTTGTTAGCCGCATGCTGTGCGGCGTCTCGTAGCGATGCGACCACATCCCTTGGGCCTGGCAATTATTCCGAGTTGGATGTCAAGCCAAGCACAACCGATCCGAGCATTCATGCTGAGGATTTGCCCAGTCGAATTTTTTACAATCGCGCCGTGCCGGACAACAAGATCTTGCTATGGCTGGCGGGCACTAACGGCAACTCCGAGCACCTTCCGGCCGACCTTTTGCACACCGCGCTAGAGCATGGCTACCGCGTTGTCGTGCTTTCGTACATCACAGATCAGGCGGTATCCGGTATATGCGCCGCTCGCTTTTTGCAGAATGCCCCGAAGTGCGCAGAACAGTTCAGAGAAAAACGAATTTACGGCGATGGTGCCTTTTCCCGAATTCCCGACCAGCCGCAAGATGCGATCGTCAACCGATTCGAAAAATTGCTTTCTTATCTTAGCGTCGCCGATCCGTCAGGGCATTGGGCGCAATATCTGGCGGACGGGCACATCCAGTGGAACAAAGTCGCCATCGCCGGCCAGTCGCAGGGAGGCGGCATGGCGGAGTTCATCGGAATGCGGGAAATGACAGATCGCATTCTGGCTTTCTCAGGTGGGTGGGATTTTTCTTCTCAAGGGCATATTGCCGCTTGGTATTTTGGCAAGACCCATACCCCAGCTGATCGTTGGTTCGCCACCTATCATGTAGAGGAAAACTTTGCTGGCCCGCTTGCCGAAAGCTACCAAGCGTTGGGCATCCCTCCGGATCACGTTTTCGCATTGAATGCGCCGTTGCCGCAAGGTCGTGGCCGGGGCAATGGTGCCTCAAAGAATCCTTATCATGGACAAGGCATCTCCAACCCAGCATATCAATCGATTTGGGAGAAAATGCTGGGCAGCGGATTGAATCATGCCGGCGACAGCGGCCGTCCCTAGGCTGCCCGATCCCGTCAAGTGGAGCCGATGCCGGCTGATCAACCAACTTGCCGGAGGATTCCGCTGCCTGCAGAAACTCGTGCCACCACAAAGCAATCAAAGCAATCAAAGCGGGTCAGAGCCCGTTCCGCCAGCGCTCTTGTGCCGCCTCAAAACGGCGGCAAAAAGGGGACGCGGCAATTAATTCAACTTAATTTCCACCGTCCCCTTCTCGTCTGTCTAGTCACGAAGATCCACCTCTGCGACCTGCAGATACTTCGCCTGCGTTGCCGCCAGGTCCTGGCTGCCCCTGCCGTTCCCGATGGGCTGAGGAGCCAACCTGCAATGCGGGTCTCCCGACGGCACGGCCCGCTTGCAATACACGTTGACGATAGCCACCGTCACGTTATCGGCGTCGAGCAGCTGGACTTGTCTCGCCACACCTGGGTCCGAGGAGTCGTCGACAGCCACGGCGACAAGCGGCTGCGTGGCCATGCCCCGCTTCCGCAGGGATTCCGAGCTGTCGGCCGTCCGCTTGGCCTGTACGAACTGCCGGTGTGTGTTACCGACTAGGGCGTGCAACGTGAAGCCGGCATCCAGGTTGGCAACGTAGGTTTCGTATTGGGGCAATGCGTTGACGGTGACATTGCGCATGTTGGTGGCCTGAGTCTCGTCCTGGGCCGCACTGACGCCGCCGACGCAGGCAAGACCGAGCGCAAGGGTGGTGGCACTGATCAGATGTCTCATGGGAGCCTCCAGACGGACGCCAATGTCCGTTGGATGATCGTGCACCGGGGTCCCGGCACTTGCTTGAGGGATTCCGGTGGAATATGCGTGGATTCCTTGAGGATTTCCGGCAGCTCCACCGGCTGGATGCAAAGGCCGGAAAAACCGGGAGCGTCACCCCATGGGCAGCCACCCGTCGGCTCCCGCGATGGGGCCGGGCATGCACCGCCACCCCCGCCTTCCCTGCCCGTACCCGTAGGCGCGGCCAGCCTTGCCGGAAACCGTCGGGTACGGTCCCGACGCCATGGCTGATAACGCATCCCAAGACACTGCGCGTCGCGCCGAAAAGGTGTCACGACACCCAGGCCGGTCGCCGCCGGCACCGCTCGAGACCTGTCGGCAACACCGGGAAAAAATCGTGCCCAACCGACCAGGTGCAGACCACGCCGCAGGTGTTACGTCTGGCAGATGGAGCCGGTCGACGACAGGCATACACTTCGCCTGCAGGGTGAGTCATCGACAGGCACGATCATGCGTCACACTGAACTCGATACCCACTGGCTCTATCAATGCGACGGCCTCGTCGTCGATCCATCCGCGCACCGACTGGAGCGTGACGGTCAAGCCCGGCAAGTGGAGCCCAAGACCTATACCGTGCTCGTGACGCTGCTGGAGCACGCTGGCAAGGTGGTCGACAAGGACACGTTGCTCGATGCCGCGTGGGGCCACCGCAACGTCACCCCGGGCGTACTGAGCCACGCCATTTCGCAGCTGCGTCATGCCCTGGGCGACTCGGCACTCCATCCGCGTTACATCGCCACCGTGCATACCCTCGGTTATCGCTTCATGGCCGAGGTGCATCGGCGGCCGCGTCCCGGTCACGTGGTGACAGAACCCGCACCCGATGACGGGTTCACAGCGGTCGAGGCCGCGCATGTCAGCCGCTTCAGGCCGCGGCTGGTAGCGCGATAGGAAAAGGTGTCAGGGACCATTTGAACGTCCGGTTGACCCGCTCCGCTCGTGCATCGTCGTTACCCGCTTGAATCAAAGCGAGTCAGAGTGACCACGTTCTGCTCTGTTCAGAGCCGCTGTTCTTCGACCTGATCGAAGACGTCCCGCACGGCAAGGGCCGCATTGAAGATGGCCTCCCCCAGCGTCGACACGCTTTGGGGATGCACGGCCTCCGCACTGCAGATCGTAACCATGTCTCCATTGGCAGTGATCGTCCGGAGCAGACGGTTTAGCTGGTCGATCTGGTCGATGGTGACTCCGAAAACAAAGTGATCGTACGTCATGGCATCCCTCCTCCGGCAATATCGCGAACACGGCCGTCCGCGCCTGCCGAATCTATCTCTTTATTTCAGATATCTGAAAAGCAGATATAGCGTCACGCCGGTCTTCAAAGATCTACGCAAAATCGGAACGGAGGAAGTTAAGCGCGCTTAGGTTCAACGCAGTGGCATTTCCGGCGTCGTCTTCTCAAGAATTTTCATCGACTCAGCATTCTTGCGCTTCCATTCGCGCAGTTCTGCCTCGGTCATTTGCGTCTGCTCGTAACTTGCCTGCTGGATTTGCTTCGCTGGAAGAGCCATAGGAGAAACCAGCGATGGCATCGCTGGCGGAACCGTCGGGATGAAAGCTGAGGGTGGTGCGGATGTCTTCATTGCCAAGTCCGTAATGACATGCCGTATGAAGTAGAACGCCATCAACGCCGTGATGACTGCGAACGCCATACCCGGCAACGGATTACGCTTGCGTCTATAACGCGTGCTTCGTGGCCGATAACCTACTGGACTAATCGACGCATTCTTCAATGTGTCGAGATCGCCGAAGTTCGCGTCATTACTTTGACTCGGTACGAACGCATCAACGCGCGCACCAAGCATGTGGCGCAACGCGGCACCGTCGATCAACTGGACCCGCGGCTCTTTGGCCGCAGCCGCTTGCGCTGCCCTTGTGAATTCGCCGCTGG
>DASZCB010000768.1:0-2941 GCA_035943575.1 Rhodanobacter sp.
CCTCATCTTCATCCTCATTACATGGCACGACCGTGGCGCATCCGGTGGCTACGGTGCCGGCAGTGAAGCCGATCGTGCCGGCTGCGTCCGTCGCAGCCAGTGCGACATCCACGGTGGTGCCGGTGGCCGGGGTGCCGACCCCTGCGCCGGCGACGCTGCCACCGCCGGTTCCGACCCCGGTCGCGGCTGGCCCCTCACGTGCGATCAGTGGTGTGAACTGGCGCTGGCCGGCTGACGGCAGCCTGCTCAGTCGTTTCCAGAGTGGCGATGCGATCCCCGGCATCCAGATCGCCGGCAAGCCGGGTGACCCGGTGCGCGCTGCCGCGGACGGTGTGGTGGTGTACAGCGGCAATGGCCTGGTCGGCTATGGCGAGCTGGTGATCATCAAGCATAACGACAGCTTCCTGTCCGCCTACGGTCACAACAGCAAGCGTCTGGTCAAGGAAGGTCAGCGGGTCGGTGCGGGTCAGCAGATTGCCGAGATGGGTTCCACTGGCGCCACACGCAATGAACTGGAGTTCCAGATTCGCAAGGACGGCAATCCGGTTGATCCAATGGGTTATCTACCGCCGCACTGAGCGCATCACGATCGCTCAGTATCGCGATTGCCCAACAGTCATGCCGCCGGCAGGATGAATCCGGCGACGACCCTGCGCCCTTCGCCAGCCAGCAGGTTGTAGGTACGCGCGGCGGCGGCGTTGTCCATCACTTCGATGCCGACGCCTTTGCGCAGGAAGCCCGCCATGAAGGCGGCCGCCGGAAAGACCTGGCGTTCGCCGGTACCCAGGATCACCAGCTCCGGCTGCAGCGCCAGCAGGGATTCGACATGGCTGGCCTCCAGTGCAGCGGCGGTCTCGACCGGCCAGTTCTCGATCACCCGTTCCGGTGCCAGCAGAAAACTGCAGGCGAGTTCGCGATCGATCAGGGTGATGCTGTGTGCACCGACCCGACGCACGAACAGATAGCCTTCGGGGCGGTCGAGCGACAGATCCATCAGCGTGGCAGGGCGATCTTCGGCTCGTCGACGTTGCGGCGGAACAGTACGACGACATGGCCGATCTGATGGATTTTCTCGGCCTGCGTGCCGCCGGTCAGCACATCGATCTGGGCCTGCCGCTCGTCCTTGTCGCCGCCGGACAGTTTCACCTTGACCAGCTCGTGAATGTCCAGCGCCTGGTTCAGTTCCTTGACCACCGCCTCGGTGGCGCCCTTGTTGCCAAGCAGAACGACCGGGCTCAGATCATGGGCGAGGCTGCGCAAGTAGCGGGTCTGCGAGGAGGAAAGGGACATGCGGTGACGCTCGATTCGCGGTAAATGAACGGCAAAGGGTATCATGCAGCATCCCGTTCCCCAATCGGCGACTGAACACGACATGGCCCGCAGCAAAAGCAGCGCAGTCTGGCTGCGCGAACATTTCAATGACGAATATGTGAAGAAAGCCCAGGCCGAGGGCTTGCGTTCGCGTGCGGTGTACAAACTGGAAGAGCTGATCGAGCGCGATCGCCTGCTCAAGCCCGGCATCAACGTGGTCGACCTGGGCGCCGCGCCGGGCAGCTGGTCGCAACTGGTACGCAATCGCCTGGGCGATACCGGCAAGGTGTTCGCGCTGGACATCCTGCCGATGCAGAGCATCGCCGGGGTGGACTTCCTGCAGGGTGATTTCCGCGAGGAGTCGGTGCTGCGCGAGCTGGAAGGCCGACTGGAGGGGTGCAAGCTGGATCTTGTACTGTGCGATCTGGCCCCCAATATGAGTGGTGTGGCGCTGGCTGACCAGATCCGTGCGATGGCGCTGGCCGATCTGGCGCTGGATTTCAGTCGGCAGTGGCTCAAGCCGGGCGGATCATTCCTGATCAAGTTGTTTCAGGGGGTCGGCTTCGACGAATACTTGCGCAGCTTGCGCGCGGAGTTCACCCGCGTAACCATGCGTAAACCTAAGGCCTCCCGCGCACGTTCGCGTGAGGTGTACGCACTGGCGGTAGGGCGCAAGCCTTCCACAGTGTCACCGGGCGAGAACCGTGCATGAATGAAACAGCGAAAAATGTGTTGCTCTGGGTAATCATCGCGGTGGTCCTGTTCACCGTGTTCCAGAGCTTCAATCCGCGCGGCGCGTCCTCCTCGGATCTGCCGTACAGCAGCTTTGTGCAAAGCGTCGACAACGGCAACGTGGCCAGCGCCACGATCAGCGCCGATCAGCCAGCCACGCTCAGTGGCAAGCTGAAAGACGGCAGTGCGTATCGCACAGTGGCCCCGATGCTTGGCTTCTCCACGAATGCGGTGGTCAAGCAGATGCAGGACAAGGGCGTGGAGGTGCGTCAGGACCCGTCCGAAGGCTTCTCGCTGATCGGTCTGCTGGTTAGCTGGCTGCCGGTGCTGCTGATCGTCGGCGTGTTCATCTGGTTCATGCGCCAGATGCAATCCGGTGGCGGCGGTCGCGGTGCGATGAGTTTCGGTCGTTCGCGCGCCAAGCTGCAGGGCGAGGATCAGATCAAGGTCAATTTCAGTGACGTCGCCGGCTGCGACGAAGCGAAGGAAGAGGTCGGCGAACTGGTCGAGTTCCTGCGCGATCCGGGCCGGTTCCAGAAGCTCGGCGGCAAGATTCCGCGCGGCGTGCTGATGGTCGGCCCGCCCGGTACCGGCAAGACCCTGCTGGCCAAGGCGATTGCCGGCGAGGCCAAGGTGCCGTTCTTCGCGATTTCCGGCTCCGACTTTGTCGAGATGTTCGTCGGCGTGGGTGCCAGCCGCGTGCGTGACATGTTCGAGCAGGCCAAGAAGCACGCGCCGTGCATCATCTTCATCGACGAGATCGACGCGGTCGGTCGTCACCGCGGCGCCGGTCTTGGCGGCGGTCATGACGAGCGCGAGCAGACGCTGAACCAGTTGCTGGTCGAGATGGACGGCTTCGAGGCCAATGAGGGCGTGATCCTGATCGCGGCCACCAACC
>DASZCB010000769.1:0-2633 GCA_035943575.1 Rhodanobacter sp.
ACTACCACGCCAGTGTGCGCGCCGCGCTCAGTCCGATGCTGGACGATGCCGATCTGGAATGGTTGAACCGCCACTGCGCGCCGCTTTGAGCGACTGCTTCCACGAGCGCATCAGGTGCGCTTGGGTGGCACCAGCCTGAGCCTGGCCGGAACCTGCGGCTGGTTCGGGCGCAGCAGGTGCCGGATCTCGTCCGCCTTGAGCGGATACGAATACAGATAGCCTTGCCCCTCGACGCAACCGGCGCGCAACAGGAACTCGTGTTGCGCCTCGGTTTCGATGCCTTCAGCGATCGTGATCAGATCGAGACTCTTCGACATCGCCAGCATCGCCTCGGTGATCGCCGCATCGTTCGCGTTGCCCGGCAGGTCGGTGACGAAGGAGCGGTCGATCTTCAGGTAGGCCACCGCAGGCAACTTGAGGTAGGCCATCGAGGAATAGCCGGTACCGAAATCGTCGATTGCGACAGCGATGCCGAGGTCGTGCAGCGTTTGCATGGTGCGTTCGGTATCGTCACCCAGTCGCAGCATCGCGCTTTCGGTGATCTCCAGCAGTAACCGATGTGCGGACAAATGTCGTGACTGCAGGGTCCGTTTCACCCCGTCGACAAACGACGGGTGACCGAACCAGCGCGCCGAGACATTGACCGCCACACGAATCGGCGGCACGCCAGCCAGATCCCACGCCTGGATCTGCTCGCAGGTTGTCTGCATCACCCACTCGTCGATGCGACGGATTAGGCCGAGGCTTTCGGCGATCGGGATGAATTCCCCCGGCATCACCTCGCCACGCTCTGGATGCTGCCAGCGCAACAACGCTTCCACCGCGACGATGCGTCCCGTGCGTAGTTCGATGCTGGGCTGGAACACCAGATGGAATTCATTCCGTACCAGCGCCTGGCGCAGTTCGGTCGCCAGTTGCAGGCGCCTGCGCGTATCGGCGTGCATCATCGGCGTATAGAAACGGAACGCGTTGCGTTCCTCGGTCTTCGCCGCATACATGGCGGCGTCGGCATTCGCGATCAGCGCCAACGCATTGTCGCCGTCCAGCGGAAAACCGGCGATGCCGATGCTCGCGCTGAGCACGATCTCGTAATCGTCCACCTGCAGCGGTTCGGACAACGTAGCCAGCAGGCGGCTGACGAGCGCCCTGGCATCCTCGCGCAGACCCAGCCGCGGAATCAGCACGGTAAATTCGTCGCCGCCAATGCGCCCGGCCACGTCGCCTTCGGACAACTGCCGACGGATACGCTCGCCCACCTTGACCAGCAGGCGATCGCCGATCGCATGGCTGTAGCTGTCGTTGACGATCTTGAACGCATCCAGATCAATGAACAGCACCACCACTGCCAGCCGCTCGCGCTCGGCCACCACAATTGCCTCCTCGCAGTGCCGCTCGAACTCCGCCCGGTTGACCAGACCGGTCAGCGGATCGTGGCGCGCCAGATGTTCCAGCCGCCGCTGGTTGGCCTGCGCCTCATGGATGTCGGTAAACACCGCGACGTAGTGGAGCACCTGATTCTCCGCGCTGCGGATCGCGCTGATGCTCAGGTGCTCGGGATAGGTACTGCCATCGCAGCGGGTGGTCTGCACTTCGCCGACCCAGTTTCTTCCGGCAGCCACGCTGTCCCAGATCGACTGCGGCAGCGGCTTGCCGTTCAGCAGGCGACGGTTGTCGTCAAGGCGCTTGCCCTGCAACATCAACCCCGTGAAGCCGGTGAGGTCGGCATGCGCCGCATTGGTCGAGATCACCATGCGGTCGGCATCGGCGATGATCACGCCCTCGGCGATGCTGGCCAGCGCCTCGGCGGCCACTCGGCGCTCCTGCTCCATCGCCACCCGCTCGGAAATATCGCGGATGATCGCCTGACGTACCGGCTGATTGCCCCAGTGGGCGAGGCTGGTCTGCGTCTCCACTGGCCGCGTGCCGCCCACGCCTAGCAAAGCGTTGGTCGCAGCACGCCCGTCCTGCTGCCCGGAGAGTGACTGCATGAACAGATGCACGAAACGATCGCCGATCAATTTATCCGAATCGCGCCCGGTCCACGCCGAGGCGGTACGGTTGACGTCCAGAATCCGTCCGCTGGTTTCATCGACCATCACGATCGCATCGGCGGCACTGTCGAACAGCAGGCGATAGCGTTCCTCGCTGCCGCGGATACTCTCAAGAATGCGTCGCGCCATGCGCAGCCAGAGCAGTGCAGTGATGCCAAACGCACCCAGCACCCCCCAGAACAGCAGCTGACCTAGCCACAAGGCACCTTTCACCATTTCAACCGAAAACAGATCCGTTCGCGGCTTCATGTAGACATTGAGCACCTTGATGCGGTCGCGTTGCCGTGCGATCTCGGCAAGCGACGGACTGCCCGCGCGATAGGCCTCGCGCAACTCGTTGGCAATCGTGCCGAGTTCGGTGATCGATGTATCGGTGGAGCGCCAGGCGGCGAGTGCCTCGCGCATGTGCGGGGCATTGGGGAAATACTGCAACATGAAAGTCATGCCCGGTTGCGCCGCCGGCATCATGTTGCCGCGCTTGAATACCTGGGTGATCTCTTTGTCGCTGTAATGACCGGAGTTGATTGCATCGCGTCCGTAGCGATCGGATTCGAGCAGCCCGTCATTATTCTGGAAGCCGGC
>DASZCB010000770.1:0-2684 GCA_035943575.1 Rhodanobacter sp.
CCTCGAAGGACGGTGACACGCTGAACTTCAAGCCGATCAATTACGACGACTTGGTCGATTCGCCGATCTACGCCGGCAAGCACTTCAAGCGCATCGATCTGGATCCGGGCGCCAAGGCGCCGGTGTACATGAGCATCGTTGCCGATGAGGCGAAGTATCTGGAGATCAAGCCGGAGCAGGTCAAGCTGTTCCAGAATCTGGTCCAGCAGATGTACAAGATGTACGGCGCGCACCATTACGACCATTACGACTTCCTCGTCTCGCTCAGCGAGAAGATGAGCGGCAACGGGCTGGAGCATCACCGCTCCAGCGAAGACGGCGCCTCGGCCGATTTCTTCACCGAGTGGAAGAAGAACGCGCTGAGCCGCGACCTGTTCTCACACGAGTTCAACCACTCCTGGGACGGCAAGTACCGCCGCGGCGCGGATCTCGCCACGCCCAACTTCAACGTGCCGATGAGCGACACCTTGCTGTGGGTGTACGAAGGTCAGACCCAGTTCTGGGGTCAGGTGATGGCTGCGCGTTCGGGCCTGTGGGACACCGAGCAGGCGCACGACATGTGGGCGTTCACCGCCGCTACCTACGACAAGGGTCGTCCCGGTCTGGCCAGCTTCCGCAACGTGCAGGACACCACCAACGACCCGATCATCGCACAGCGTCGCCCGTTGCCGTATCGCAACTACCAGGCCAGCGAGGACTATTACTCGGCCGGCCAGATGATCTGGCTCGAAGTCGACGGCCAGCTGCGTGAACTGAGCGGCGGCAAGAAGACCATCGACGATTTCGGCAAGGCGTTCTTCGGCGTCAATCCCGGCAAATGGGACGTCGACACCTACACCTTCGAAGACGTGGTCAAGACGCTCAACGACATCGCGCCGTACGACTGGGCGAAATATCTGCGCACGCGCCTCGATGGCCATGGCCCGCTGATCGGCGGCATCGAATCGCACGGCTGGAAGCTGGTCTACACCGATAAGCCGTCCGACGCGGTGAAGGCGATCGAAGCGCGTCGGCACAGCGTCGATCTCACCTACTCGCTGGGCGTTTCCATCGGCAAGGGCGGCAGCATCGGCGACGTGTTGTGGGACGGTCCGGCATTCAAGGCTGGCTTGTCGCCGAGCATGACGGTGATCGCTGTCAATGGTCACGATTACGACCCCGACGCGCTCAAGGAGGCGGTGACCGCCTCGGCGAAGGACAAGAACCAGCCGATCGAGCTGCTGGTGAAGAACTTCGACGAGTACAAGACCATCCGCATCGACTATCACGATGGCCTTAAATACCCGCATCTGGTCCGCGACACCGGCAAGCCCGACACGCTGACCACGCTGCTCAAGGCACGCTAAGGCGACGTTGCAGCGGCCCTCCCGAAACTCGTTCGGGAGGGCCGCTTGCGTTTGCGCAGTATCATTAGTGTCCGGCCGTGCTGACGGTTCCGCGCTCCGTCCACGCCCCGTGGCATCTCGGCTATACTGCGGTCCCCGCGGTGCCAGCCTTTCGGCTTCAGCACCGCGCGCGGTCATACATGCGCCCGTAGCTCAGCTGGATAGAGTACTGCCCTCCGAAGGCAGGGGTCGTGGGTTCGAATCCCGCCGGGCGCACCATTCTTCCCCCATCAGCTCAATACGCTGTGCGTTTAACCATAATCTGGCCAAAACGGCCAAGTTATGGTTAAACGTGAACCATATTGTGGCCGCGAGGCGGCTTCATGATTTGTGCGCTAAACCATAAAGTGGCCGCGCCATCGGGCCACCACGGCGTCGCCCAGTACGTCGTCCTCGGCGCCAGCTTGGACACTTCCCCAGCGACGGCCGGAGATCGCCTCACGTCTGCGGGTATTCGAGGTCGACCAGCCAGGCACGCGGGCATGGAAGCGGCAACACCTGACCGAGCTCGGCTTCGGACTCCCCGAGTGACTGCGGCTTGTGCCGGTCGATTTCGAAGCAGACGAATCCTGGTTGGAACGGCTGGCGACTGCCGGCTTCGGCAGCTAGCTGGCCAGCGGTGTTGTCCTCCATCGGCGTCAGCATGCACCTCAACAAGGAGGCGATCGTGACCACGCTGCGGCAGATCGCGACGCTCGCCCCCGACTCCATGCGGGCCATGACGTTCCTTCTGCGACCGAGCTTGCTGAACGATCGAACCGGTGGCTTTCGGCCGCCGGTGAGCGGAGAACGTTCCTGATAGCGACGACCTATTTACAGATGCGTAACCTGGTCTTTGCTCAGTAAACGCTGTGACTGGTTATGAGAGGCTAGTGTGGAATCAAAGAGATTTATCGGTCGGCTTGATCAGGATCGGCCATGCGATCCTAGTCTGACAAGCGGGCACCATGGAATGGTTTCGGTGATACGGACACTCGGTTCAGAGATCATCCTGCTCCGGCGCGTGCAACTGACAGCAGCACCTGCGGATCGGCCGATTCACTCAACGAAGGTCGCGAGGTTTGCCAAGCTTGAGGCCATGCCGGCCTCATGCTCTTCGTGTCCGATGCCCGCGGGAACATTTTCAGCGACGATGGTGACCTTGGCTCCGTCTTTCACAGCAACCAAGCACCAGGTCATCATCATGGCACCAGAGAATGCGAGGTCGTCCGATACGAAGTCTATCGATAAAACCATTCGCTGCCCGGGTACGAGTTCGACAAACCGTCCCTTGATGATGTCGGTATTTGGCGTGGATTT
>DASZCB010000771.1:0-5995 GCA_035943575.1 Rhodanobacter sp.
AGACCAAGCTTCGCGCGAAAGGCAACTTCGCCGAGGTGCTACGCGCCGAGCTGGCCAAGCCCGGTTACGTAATCAGCCCGATCAATATCGGCAGCAACACCGATCCGTACCAGCCGATCGAAAAGCAGTGGCGACTGACCCGCGCCGCGCTGGAGCTGCTCGCCGAATGCCATCACCCATGCACCCTAGTCACCAAGAACGCGCTGGTCGAGCGTGACCTCGACATCCTGGTGCCGATGGCGCGCGAGCAGCTGGTGCAGGTGCTCGTCTCTGTCAACTCCTTGGACAACCAGCTCGCCGCGAAACTCGAACCGCGTGCCAGCGCGCCACACCGGCGGATCAAGGCGATCCGCACGCTGGCCGACGCCGGTGTGCCGGTCGGCGTGCTGGTGGCGCCGATCATTCCGGCCTTGAACGATCGCGACATGGAAGCGGTGCTGGCGCAAGCGCATGACGCCGGTGCGCGCTGCGCCGGCTACACCACGCTGCGCCTGCCGTACGAGTTGAAAGCATTGTTCCGCGAATGGCTGGCGCTACACGCGCCGCAGCGTGCGGAACACGTGATGAGTCTGGTGCAGCAGATGAACGGTGGCCGCGACTACGACAGCAACTTCGCCACCCGCATGCGCGGTCAAGGTGTATTCGCCGACCTGCTGCGCCGCCGCTTCGAAGTAGCCTGCCGCAAGCATGGCTTTGGCCGCGCCCGCGAACTGACACTTGATACCTCGCGCTTCGTGCCGCCACGCAAGGCGTCGCCGCAGGGCGAGTTGTTCTAGCGCCATCCATCGCGCGGCACAGGCATGCAGGGAAATTTTGTTCAGCGGGTTGGAAAGAATCGCGGGCGATCAGGCGAGCGTGGCGGCCCGTGATCGCTGTTCCGCGCGCAGTGCTTCCAGCGCCGCATAGGGCTGCAGAGCCCATCGTTCCACCTGCTCGCGCGTGGCGTCATCGGCGGCTTGCCGTTTGCGTGCGTGATCTTGCTCGAAGACTTCACCGGGTCGTTTGGCGTGATGCGTTGCCCCCGCCAGCGTGGCGGCGGCGTCCGCCGGGTTCAGCGCGAGCAGTAGCGCGAGACGTCCGGTCACGGCGTCCGGCAACTCCTCATAGTTGACGGCGAGGCCACCGTGGCGCCGGCATTGCTCCAGCCCGGCGGCGAGAAGGCTGCCGAGCGTGCGGGCGATGAATTCGGGCCGCGACAACAGCGCTCCCTGATCCGACGGCATCGCCAGCGGCGACGGGCCGATCAGGCCCGGGACCATGTGCCGGCCGGGTGAATGCAGGTGCGAGACGGCGATCTCCAGCGGATCGCGGTACAGGAACAGCCACGGCGTGTCGGGGAAGCAGCGGCGCAGCAGCGGCAGTTCGAAGATGCTCCAGGCGTCCAGTTTGACCACCAGCGCACGCTCGCCGCCGCGCCGCCGTTGCCCGTAGGCGCCAAGCAAGGCGCGGATCCACGCGACTTGTTGTTCCGCCGTCACGGGATGCGTGTAGGGCACACGCAACAGGGCATCCAGCGGTGGCGGCTCGGACAGCACGGTATAGCTGTCGAGCCGCGACAGCATCCGTGCCATCAAGGTGGAACCGCAACGTGAAGCATGGAAGACGAAGGCTGTCGGCGGCGTGCCTGGGCTGTGCGACTGCCAGTCGAGCAGCGCCTGGATGTCGGTGCGCTGGCGGAATGCCTGGTTGAAGGGGCGGCGCAGCGCCGTCTCCACACTGTCATAGAAAAACGGCTCGGACAGCGGTTGCGCGCCGAATCGGCACCAGTCGACCGACCACGCACCATCGTCCCGCCAGACCCTGATCGGCAGCCATTCGCGCCAGTCGGTACCCGCGCGATTCAGACGAGCCATTGCTCTATCCAGTCGCGTCGTCCCTGGGCCATGGCGGCACGCACGTCCTCGCGACCAAACCTGTGGCCGGTCTCGGTCGCCAGCGCCAGCACGGCGTGCAGGAAAGTTTCGGTGTCGTGATGGTCGGCGAGCATGGCTTCCAACGCGGGGTCGGCATGGACGTGTGTTCGAAAGGCGGCGAAGGCTTCGTTGCCGCGGCTGGGCTGGCTCGTTGGCGTGGCGGGAATGCCGGCGGCAATCTGCGCTGCTAGCCAGGGCGATGGTCGGCAATCGACGACCAGGTGGATGCGCGCGCAGCCGCCATGGTTCTCGACCCGGTGTGGCCGGGACAGGTCGAGGAACCAGCACTCGCCGACTTGCATCGGCACGCGGCGCCCATCGAGCAGGAAGTCCATCTGCGCGTCGGTGACAATGGGAATATGCACACGCAGGTCGCCATCAGGTCGGCCCAGATCGTAGTCGTGATGTTCACGGATGCAGCCGCCGGGTCCCAGGCGCAACAGCCGCGCACTGCGCAGATCGGTTTCGAGCCTGGCCAGCTGGGCGTTCCAGAATGCATCGCAGTGCGCGGTATTTCGCACCTCCCCGCTGCCGGGAGCAAGCGGCAGCAGCGCATCGTCGAAAGCGCGCAAGGCGACACCGCTCCAGTCGCCGTCGTAGTAGCCGGTATTGAAGTGTGGTTGCCATGCATCCTCCGGCAGGGCGATCACGGCCGTGCGCAGGGCTTCGGCATCGAAGCGCAACGGCAACCGGGCGTAAGGCGGCAGAGTAGATGTCATGCGGGAGCCGGCAAGGTCGAAAACATTGGCGTTCGGTCAGCCGCCGGCAGGCAGGTACTTCGCGAACCAGCCCAGCGCCCGCTGCAGCACATCGCGCTGATGTGCGGGATCGACGAAGCGGTGGCCCTCGTTCGGATACACCACCAGGGACGTGGTGACACCCTGCGCGCGCAGCGCGTGCCAGTACTCGAACGATTGCGGCGCCGGGCATTCGGCGTCGCGGTCGCCGACCACGATCAGCGTCGGCGTCTTTACCTGCTTGATGAAGTTGATCGCCGAGCTCTTCGCGTACACCGCCGCGTCATCGTAGACGCTGGCGCCGAAGAACGGTGGCATCCACTGGTCGATCAGATTCTGGCCGTAGTAACTCTGCCAGTTGGCGATGCCCGCACCGGCCACCACGGCGCGGAAGCGCTGGGTCTGGGTCGGCGCGAACATGCTCATGAAGCCGCCGTAGCTCCAGCCGGTGAGGCCGAGCCGCTTGTCGTCGACCGGCACCTTCTTTTCCACCGCATCGACGCCAGTGAGGATGTCGCGCAGATCGCCATAGCCGAAGTCCTTGCGGTTCGCCTGCACGTATTTCTCACCCTGGCCGAAGCTGCCGCGCGGGTTCGGCTCGAACACGAAATAATCCAGCGCGGACAGCGGTGCGGCGCCATAACCCACACCCGGCCAGCGTGGCACCACCGCACTCGACGGACCACCGTGCACTACTACGACCATCGGGTAGGTTTTCTTCGCGTCGTAGTTGGCCGGATACAGAAGCCAACCCTGTACATGGTAACCCTCGTTGTCCCACTCCACCGATTCGGCCTTGCCCCAGGCCGGCTTGAGCGCGGCATTGAACGAAGTCACGGCTGCCGGCGGGGTACTACCCAGCACGCCGGCATGCACTTCGGAGGCGACCGCATACGAACTTTGCACGAACGCGATGTGCTGGTGATCGCCGGACAGCGAGACCGCCATCGACGCACTGCCGTCGCTGATGCTGGCCGGCACGGTGAAGTGCACGTTCTGCTGTTGTGCACCCGTGGCGGTGACCGCGTAATCCGCCAGCTGGCTCTGACCATTGCTGACCTGGCTGACCAGCATCGACTGCGGCCCGCTCCAGCTGAGCCACGATGGTGTGACATGGATGTCCGGCGTGAGATTGATCAGCGTGCCGCCGTTGGCCGGCACCGCGTAGATGTCGCCGCCGGTGGCGCCCTCGTCGCTCATCAGGCCGCCGATGAAGGCGACCTGTGAACCATCCGGCGACCAGCGCGGCAAGGCGATCTGCAGATCGTGCAGGGAACCGCTGCTGCGGTTGGTCGGATCCACCACCAGCGTGGCGGCAGCATCGGCTCGCGCCGGCTGCACGTAGAGTTTGGCGATCCACCAGTTGTTATCGCCCGGTGGTGATGCGGCGGTATAGGCGATGCGCCTACCGTCCGGCGACCAGTCGAATTCGTACGCGTAGATGCTGGCGGGGGTCAGCTCGTGCAGTGCGCCGCCGCTGACATCGACACTCGCCACGCGCTGCACTTCCACGCCGGTGACGCCCACTTCGCCGCCCGCCGGTTTGGCTGCGGCCAGCGCGCTGGCGTGGCGGGTAGCGCCGGACACGTACAGGAAACCGAGCGATTTGCCGTCGACCGTCCACTGCAGCGCACGCACGTAACCTTTCAGTTGGGCCAGCCGTGCGGGTGCGCCGCTGCCGGCGGAATCGGCCAGATAGATGTCGTTCTGCATCACCTGCGTGCTGGTCAGGTCGACGTTGCAGTTGGACACGAACGCGAGATGGCGCGAGTCCGGTGCCCACGCGATGTCCGATTCCGCGCAGGCTCCGGGTTTGGCCGCTGCACTGATGCGATGCGCGTGGCTGCCGTCGGCGGCGGCCACTTCGATCGATGGCTTGCCTGCACGTTCGATCACCCAGGCCAGCTGCCTGCCGTCCGGCGAGATCGCCACCGCCTCGATCGACTGCCCCTTGCCCAGCTCGGTCAGCACGTGCTCGATGCGTGGATCGACGGCGGGTGCGGCGAATGCGTTGGGTGCCAGCGCGATGGTCAGCAACAGCAACGGGGCAGGCAGGTGCGAACGTTTCAACATGAGGAACTCCGACGCAGGGGAGTCCGCACGCTACTACCAGAAGTTCGCACGCGCCAAGTGCAAGTGCAGTACGACACGGCATGTCAGCCGGACAAAGCCCGGTGCGCGCTTCAATGCGCGGGTGGCGCCACCGCGGCCTGACGTGCCGCAGCCATCGCGGCGAGCTTGGCGCGGATGGCGGGAATCGCCGCCAGCGCCGCTTTTTCGCCTTCGAGAATGGCTTGGTTCTTCTGCTCGAAATCGGTCGGGCCGATACCGCTGATGTTGGGTCGGATCACCACGTCGGCGCGCGCGATTTCCTGTGTGCCAAGCTGCTGGCCCATGATCGCGATGGTCTGGCCGACGATATTCACCAAGCCCTGCGGATTGCTGCCGCTGGGCTTGGTCGAGATGTCCACCGCGATCACGAAATCGGCGCCGAGCTGGCGCGCCGCGTCCACCGGTATAGGGCTGACCACGCCGCCGTCGACGTAGTGCTTGCCGTGGATTTCGGCGGGCTCGAACACGCCGGGAATGCTGCTGGACGCGCGCACTGCCTGGCCGGTATTACCGCGCACGAACACCGTGCGCTGGCCGGTTTCCAGTTGCGTGGCGACAGCGGCGAACGGGATTTTCAGCTGCTCGATCGACTGATGGTGCAGCAGCTGGTTGACGTAATCCTGCAGCGCCTGACCCTGCACCAGTCCGCCGGAGAACAGTCGCACGTCGCGGATCTTCGCTTCATCGAGACCGAACGCGGGTTCCTGCAACGCGAACGCATCCATGCCGCTGGCGTACAGCGCGCCGACCACGCTGCCGGCACTGGTGCCGGCGACCACATCGGGATGGATGCCGCTGGCTTCCAGCATCTTGATCACGCCGATATGCGCGAAGCCTTTCGCGGCGCCGCCGCCGAGCGCGAGGCCGATCTTCAGCTTCACCGCTGCCGGCGGCGGCACGACGACCGGCTGCGGGATCGTGGGCTTGCTGCCACCGAAGCACGCGCTCAGTGCGAGCGTGGCGAGCAAGGGCAACAGCAGGCGGCGGAAAGGCATCGGTCGTGTTGCCAGAGTGGAGGTGGGTGCGTTTCGAGCCTATGACGGGAACATGGCGCTGCCGAGGCGAAGCATGGGCAATGCTCTTGCTCCTGTGAGGAGGGGAAGACGCAAGCGGCGTCAGTCCTGTGCGCCGTCCGCTTGCTGGTGGTAATGCGTGGCCACCTCGACTTCCTTCTTCGAGCCAAGGAACACCGGCACGCGCTGGTGCAGCCCGGTCGGTTGCAGCTCCATGATG
>DASZCB010000772.1:0-6894 GCA_035943575.1 Rhodanobacter sp.
CAAAGGCAAATCGTGTTCTTGCTGATCATGTGGGTTCTCCTGATAGAGGGCGGCGAGGGTGCCCTACATTCTCTTCGACGAACGATGGGTGCGCGGATCGACACGCAAAATCCGGCGAGTTCACCCTCTTCTCGGCCGGAAAGTGTTACAGCCGTATCTCAGGATATTTGCCCGGCAAGCACTTTCGCTACGAAACGCGCGGTGGCTTCCCCGACTTCGGAAGGACATTCTTCTTGCAAGAAATGCGCTCCCTTCACGGTGATTTCCTGCTGATTTGGCCACGCCCGGCAGAATTCCCGTTGTGGACCGATCAAGAATCCGGACGGGTCCCCATTGATGAACAATTTGGGTATCGGGCTGGTGGAAAGCCAGCGCGAGTACGAGTCCACAATGCGCGTGACGTCTTCGGGTTGCCCCTCTATCGGCAGCTCTCTCGTCCACGTCAGCATGGGTTGGCGTGAAGGGCCGGGGTTTCTGTAGTAACGGCGATAGACGTCTATCGCTTCCTCGGGGATGCCTCGAAGAGGCAGGAGATATTCGATGAAAAGATTCTTCTGAAGAATCAAATCCTCTCCAGCCGGCGTGCGTTGGGCCTTGAAGAAGGCTTTCGTCACTTCCGGCCATTCGTCCCAGGAAAGAAACGGACGGACAATTCCTTCCATATAGACGATGGCCTTGATGCGCTCGGGATATCGCTGTGCCCAATAAAATCCAAGCGCGGATCCCCAGTCATGGACGACCAGGATGACATTGCTTTTTAACTCCAATGCCTCGAACCACGCATCGAGATAGCGTTGATGATCGACGAATCGGTAGGCACCGTCGGGAGCGGCCCCTGAGTTGCCCATCCCGACGAGATCCGGTGCAAGACAGCCTCCAAACGGTATCAGGTAAGGAATGATGTTTCGCCAAAGATAAGACGGCGTGGGATTGCCATGCAGAAAGACAATCGGATCGCCTTCTCCCACGTCGACATACGCCATGTTCGTATCGAGTACCGGGATGCGTTTGCGGTAGGAAGCATCTTCGGTCGAGATGGCGGGGTGCGTCATGTGGATATCCCTCTGTGAACTTGGCTTCGGCGGACGCCCCAACCAACGGTGTAGTCGCAACGGAGTGATTGCTGCGTCACGGGCCGGTGTGCTCGCTTGCGGCCGCCTGCCGCTCGGATCACGATGGACCACCTCAAGAGACGGGAAGCATGGAATGATCCGTTACTTTGCAGTGCTTGTGGCCGCCACGGCCCTGGTCGGGGCGGCACGCCCCCCGTTCGACATGGCCGCACACGTGTTGCCACCGGCGGCGGCGCCGGGCGCCGTAGTGCAACCGTTCGTCAGCGTGGCGCAGCCTCAGATCGCGCTGACGCATGTGCGCGTGATCGATGGCACCGGTGCGCCGGCGGTCGAGGATCGCACCGTGCTGATCGACCACGGCCACATTGCCGCGGTGCAGGCGGCGTCCGACGCGGTGCCGGCCGGTTACCGGGTGATCGACGCCAGCGGTGACAGCGTGCTGCCTGGTCTCGTCGGCATGCACGATCACCAGTACTACATCGCCCGGCCCAACCTCGACGAGCATGGGCATTCGGAGCCGCCGTTGATCGTGCCGGAAATGGCGTTCTCCTCGCCACGCTTGTACCTGGCCGCAGGCGTGACGACTTTGCGCACCACCGGCAGCGTCGAGCCGTACACCGATCTGAACCTCAAGCAGCAGATCGACGCGGGCGTGCTGCCCGGCCCGCACATGGACGTGACCGGACCGTACCTGGAAGGAGCCGACAGTCCGTTCGTGCAAATGCATCAGCTGAAGGATGTTGCCGAAACGCGGCGGACAGTGGATTACTGGGCTGGTGTCGGGGTCACCTCGTTCAAGGCCTACATGAACCTCACCCGCGCCGAGCTGGCCGCCGCAGCTGACGAGGCGCACAAGCACGGGCTCAAGATCACCGGGCACCTGTGCGCGGTGACCTATCCGGAGGCGGTCGCGGCGGGCATCGACGACCTGGAACACGGGTTCATGGTCAACACCCAGCTCGACAGCGGCAAGCGCGCGGACGTCTGCACGAAAAGCGAAGGCGACGAGACATTGGCGGCGATGAAGCCCGACAGCGATGCGGCCGGAAAGCTGATCAAGCTGCTGGTCGAGCACCATGTCGCGGTGACCTCGACCTCGCCGGTGTTCGAGGCGGCGTCGCCGACCTGGCGTCCGCTCGGACCGAAGCAACTGGACGTTCTGAGTCCGGCCGCGCGCACGGATTACTTCTACATCCGCAAGTTGTACGCCAGTCGCACGGCCGCGAAGAAGGCGCCCGGCGCCACCATGTGGGCGCACGAACTCGGACTGGAGCGCGCCTTCGTCGCGGCCGGCGGGCTGTTGCTGGCCGGCCCCGACCCGACCGGCGGCGGCGAGGTGATCCCCGGTTTCGGCGACCAGCGGGAAATCGAGCTGCTGGTGGAAGCGGGCTTCACGCCGACCCAGGCGATCCGGATCGGCACGTTGAACGGCGCCACCTACGAGGGCCTTGCGCAGCGCATCGGCTCGATCGCACCGGGCAAGGATGCCGATCTGATGCTGGTGCGCGGCGACCCTTCCACACATATCGAAGCGATCGAAGACATGATCACTGTGTTCAAGGACGGCGTCGGTTACGACCCGGCGAAACTGCTGGCCTCCGTGCGCGGGCGCTACGGCCAGTATTGATCGCCGTTCAAAGGTGTCCGCCAAATCCGGGCCATCTCAGAGATATTTTCTCCAATGGACAGCAGGCCTTTGAAAAACAAAGGGGCAGATTCATCTACTACAATCGATAAACGAACCCACCTCTTTTGCTGCCTGCCTGCCGGGCCCGCATACGTACCAGCGGCGAGCCGTTCAATATCTGGGTCAGAGCCACTTACCGAATGTCTGGGTCAGAGCCGGCGCTTCACTTTCAGTTGCACGAGTACTTGGCCGAGACTGCCCTGGCCGCCATCGCGCAGGTCGGCGAGCTTGGTGATGAGCGAAAGGTCCGGGCGCAAGCCCACGGACTGGATGGCGAAAGGGTGCGTCCGGCTGGGCGCGAAGTGATCCTGCGCCAGCATGTCGATCAGCGTGCCTTCGGCGTGCTCGCCCTCGGTGAGCGTGCCGGCAGGATCGAACACGGAGAAATTGCCGCTGAGCCGTATGGCATAGCCGGAGCCGGGCAGTGGAGTGCCCGGTTCACTGTTGAACTCGAAGCCGCCGCCGGCACCCACGGTGCTCTCGCCGACCACCGTGGCGCCCGAGGCCCATAACCAGCTCGCCATGAATTCTCCCGCCGAGCGTGTGCCGGCGTCGGTCAGCACGACTAGCGGCACGTGGGTGGCAACGTGGCCGCAGCTCGGATCGGTGTGTTCCTTCGCGAGTTGCACGGTGCCGGCGCTGGTGCCGGCGAACAGATCGAGTGTGGCGAGCGAGGGGCGGGTGCCGAGCGCATCGGCCAGCAACCACGCTTCGCGGTCGAAGCCACCGAGATTGCCGCGCAGGTCCAGCACCAGTACGTCCGCATCGCGAGCGGCGGTATCGGTTTCGCGGATGACGTTGCGCACCACGGCGCAGTAGCCGGCAAGCATGGCGGTGTCGTCGCTGGCACCGGGTTGTTTGCTGGCAGCATCGGCAGCAGCCACGAAGGCGTCGTCGTATTGCGGCGCGAACGCACCCATGCGCAGCGTGCCGATGCGCAGACCTGCGGCCGTGAAGTGCTTCGGCAGGTCGGCGCGGTTGATCGCGGCAGTCATCGACTTGGCCAGTTCCGCATCCACGGGCTTGTAGTGCAGTGTGAGGGTCTTCGCTTGGCTCCTGGCACTCTGCAAGCGCAGGGTGACTGTGTTGCTGAGTCCGGTAACGCGATGGACCACCGGCGTGGCGAGCCCGAGCTCCGTGGCTGCTTCCGCGTAACGGCCGCGGCGCTGGCCACCGAAGGTCAGCGTCGCTGCGTGTTGCAGCCACGCTTGGGCGTTCTGGCCATCGATAGTCAGCACTTGATCGCCCTCGGCGACTAGCGCGTTTCTGGCGGTGGTATCGAATACGCGCCAGACGATCACGCTGCCGTCGCTGGCAGTGCGGAACAGCATGCCCAAGGTTTCGGATTTACCCGCCTTCGCGCCGACCAGCGCGACGTGCTGATCTTGCAGCGCAGCCAGCGCGCGGGTGAGTGCGTTGGCGTCCGGAAGGAGAGGAGGGGTGTGCTCAGTTGACCAGAAAGCCTGGCTCTGGATCTCGTCAGGAAAGTCGTGACGGTAGCGATCCACGTAGCGCAACGAGGGATAGCTGTGAGTCACCTGCGTGAGCAGTTGGGTGCCGTCGTCGACCTTGGTTGCGTGCGTACTACCCAGCACAGTCAGCGCGCATAGCGCTGCGATGATCCGAATCTTTCCCTGCATGACGTTTCCCGGGCTGCGTGGCGTCGCGCGCAATGCCTCTGATCATGTGATGAGGCATGAAGATGCGACCATGCCGCGTACTGTCGATGCAATCGAGTGTCACAAGTCATGTTGGGTAATGGTGGTAACAGGGTCGGCCGTAACCGGGTCGAAGTTCGTTATTTCGAAGCGCAGGAGGCGGCGTCATGAGTATTCAGAGTAATAATCTGTTCCAAGCATGAATTTACGTGGGCCCTTTTCCGAGCCCTCGACGTCTGCGCAAGCAAGGAATGATTTTCAGAAAGTCGTTCTAGAGCACGCCAGCGAGTTGCATGATCTGGAGGTTCGGACGTGAACATGACCCAGCGTACGGATGAAACGTCCCGGCAGTTTTACGCAAGGACCGCCGGCTTCACGATGCTGCTCTACATGGCGGTCGGTTCAACCGCTGTGATCCTGCATGCCCGGGCGGGCGGCGGGGAAGGGACCCACGCGATTCTCATGCGCATCGCCGAGCACGCATCCGCGGTGCAAGTGGCCATCCTGCTGGAGTTGATCGAATGCTTCTCGGCCCTGGTGCTGGCCGTGGCGCTGTACCGGATCACGCGCGACGAGAGCCAGGAGCTCGCAATGCTGGGCCTGGTGTGTCGCGTGTGCGAAAGCGTGATGGGGGCTATCGGCATTCAGCATACGCTGGGATTGCTGTGGCTCGCGAAGACCGCGACCGGGGCCGGGGCACCTGTCGCCGCGGACGCGCTCGGCGCCTTCCTGCTGATGCCGGCCCAGGACGCGATGATTGGTGCGCCTTTCTTCGCCGTGGGTAGCATGATCTTCGCGTCCCTCATGCTGCGCGGGCGTATCGTCCCGGCTTCGCTCGCGTGGCTTGGCGTGCTCGCGTCGTTGCTGCTCGTGGTGGGCCTGCCGCTGCAACTCGCCGGGTTCTTCACGGGGTCGTTGACCTGGTATCTGTGGCTGCCGATGCTCGCCTACCAGATCCCGCTCGGATTGTGGCTGCTCATCAAGGGAGTCGCTCTGCCGACGTCGGGGCAGTCCGCGTGATCGCGAGACCGATCTTTTTATCCTCCGATCAAGAGCCATGGGGTGAACCAGATGACGATCGCCACCATCGACGAATCACAACGCAAGGCAGCGAAGATCGTTGGATTTGCCTACCTGTTCGCACTCTTCCCGGCGGTCTTCGCCGAGTTCTATGTCCGCGGCCATCTGATCGTCTTCGACAATGCCGCGCAGACCGCGTTGAACATTGTCGGGCACGAACGACTCTTTCGTCTTGGCATCGCCAGCAATCTCACCGTCTTCGCCATCGATGTCGTCTTGATCACCGCGCTGTACGCGGTCCTCAGGCCGGTCAACAGGAGCGCTGCCTTGCTGGCCGCAGCCTGGGGGCTGATCGAGACCGCGACCCTGGTCGTCACCACCCTCAATGATCTCGACGCCCTGCGGATCCTAAGCGGTGCGGACTACTTGCAGGCATTCGAAGCAAGTCGATTGCAGGCGCTGGCGGGGCTGTCGATCGGTGCGCATGGCGCGAGCTACAACGTCGGCCTGGTCTTTGCAGGACTTCGAAGCACCGCGTTCTGCTGTTTGTGGTTCAAGTCGGGCTTCATCCCGAGGGTCTTGGCAGGCTGGGGCGTGCTTGCCTCTTTCTTGATGGGAGCATGCGCCTTCTTGTTCATCATTTTTCCCGAGCTTGAGAAGACCATTCCCGTGGAGATCTACGGTGGCCCCATTTTTGTCTTTGAACTGACCATGGGCTTCTGGCTGCTTTTCAAGGGACTACGATCGTTCGGGATGTCCGGGCCGGACAAGGCAAGCGGTTGAATACGGAAAAGCGAAACAAAGGGGTCCAAACAAAGGGGCAGGGCGACGAGGATGCCCTTCATTCTCTTCGACGAAGGACGGGCGCGCCGACCGAACCATCCATATTCAAGGATGGCAACTTGCAAGCTGCCATCTCGGGTCACCTTTGCTGTGACCGCGAGCGAAAGCCCTAAGCAACATATTGCTGCAACCCCTCGACCAAGGCGTCAAAGGTGGCGCGACAACGGGGACTGTTGCGCAGGCCCTCATGCATGGTGACCCAGGTCTCGAGGCAAAGCGAAAACTCCTTTGCCATGACGCGCTTCAGCGAGTCATCCCGCTTGGCGATCGGTACCTGACAGACGCCGATGCCGGCACCGCAGCGGATCAAGGCCAACTGCGCGAGATTGTTGTCGGTGCGCAATGAGAAAATGTCACGGTCGAAAAACGTTACCAACTTTTCGGACTTACGGACAAAGATCGAGGGCTGGTCATAGCCGATGACCGAATGGCTTGCCAAGTCACCGATCGTGCGTGGCTCGCCGCGGCGACTCAGGTAGTCCTTGCGTGCATGCAGGCCGAGTTCAATCTGTCCGACGCGCCGCGCCACAAGCTGCTCTTGATCGGGGCGAATCATGCGCACGGCGATATCCGCTTCGCGTCGCAACAGATCCTGTACGCGATCGGTCAATAC
>DASZCB010000773.1:0-2933 GCA_035943575.1 Rhodanobacter sp.
GGTGGTCGATGGTGACACTGACACGCTGGTGCCCGGCGATGTCCAGCTGATCTGGAAATTGAGTTCCTGGATTTTCTTCTCGACCTTATGTGCCGCATCCGAGGTCAGCGTGAGCTTGATTTCCCCGGGTTTGAAGGAGACCCCGGTCTGTTCGAAGGTCATGCCGCCGGGGCCTTCGCCATGCAGGGTGCCCGTTTCGGGGCAGGCATCCGCCGGCGTGACCTGCAGGGTGACTTCGATCTGCACGGCCTGGTCCATCGTATGGCTGATGGGCGCCTGCTTGGCCGGTGTCCATTCGGGTTTTGGAAACGCCGCGCCGCCATCTTTCCAGTCGGTGTCGTAGTCCTTGAGCAAGCCATGATCCGACAGGAACTTCACGGCGGTGATCGCGATGCTCACGATGGGTTTGCATTGCAGCGGGCATGGCGCGCTGCTGCCGGGCGGGCAGTTGCCGGCGCCACTGGCGCTCGGAGCAGGCGTCTTGTCGCCCCAGCACATCGTTCAGGTCTTCGCTTGGTGCGCGAAATCCCACCAATGACCCAGTACGCCGAGCGCCTTCAGGTAGAGCCTGTCGACGCGCTTGGCCGGCGTGCGGATCGTGCGGTCCTTCAACGTAGCGGCGACCCACGGCAGCAGTGGGTCGTGATCGAAGCCGCTGCCGAGCACAAACATCAACGTTGCGATCAGCGTGATACCTCGCGAGTCGGTGATGCCGTAGCCTGCGCCGGTGCCGATCGCTGTACGCACCAGTTGCTGCACGCGCTCCGTTCCGACGTGCCGGCACTTGGCCGGGAACACTTGCTGCAGCCGCACCTGCAAGGCATTGGTGAATACCGGCAGGTTGTGCGGGCCGAGCGGTTCGTCCGGTGCGGTGCGCAGCTGCTTCAGCTCCGCCGCGAAGCGTGCGGTGTTCGGCGTGCCGTTTGCATCACGATAGTCGGGAATGATGTGGCCGATGTATTCCCAGGCGCGTGCGTGGAAACGGTCGCCGCGCGCCACTTGATCGGCAGCCGGTGGCTCGTTGAGGATTTCCGCCGCCCACGGTAGCAGCGGATCGGTGTCGAAACCGCCGCCGAGCAGACACATGAATTCGATATACATGCGCACGCAGCACTCGGCGGTGAGGCCGTAGTTCTTGGACTTTTCCCAGCCATGCCGGATGACCCTGCGCATCTGTTTCTCGCCTATCAGCTCGCAGTGACCAGGGAAATATTCTTTCAGGTGCGCATAGGTGCGGTCCTCGAAAGCCGCGATGGCGGCGTTTTCGAGAATGTCCATCTGGGCTTGGCGGATCTTCAGCAAGGCGCTATCTCACCGCTGTGGATGACGGGTGCGCGTGGACCGGTTCGGCAACGCGGATCGTCTGCGCTTGCAGCGAGCCGGCGGTGACCGAAAAACGCAACAGGGTGTTCCGATCCTTGTCTTCGAGCAGATAGCACTGCACGGGTCCGAACATCGTCGCCAGCTGCTCGCTGTTGCAGGTCGGCAGGAAAGTGCGCAGTACGCGCGGATCGTAGTAGCGAAAATACATCGGCTTGATGGCAGGGTCGTAAACCATCAAAAAAGTGCGCAAGTGTCGGCGCACTTGTTTGAACGGTACCGATGCGCGCAGGAAGCAGCCCCAGCTATCGCCCCAGCCGTCCTTGACCAGCGCGTCGGCGAAGGCATGGCCGCGCTTGAGTTTCACCAGATGCGGCGCAGCCTGCACCAGCTCGGCTTCGAGTTCGCCGGTGTACAGGCACTCGAATTCGCATCCCGACTTGATGACAGCCGGATAGATGCCGTCGTTGCGCGCGCAATCAAGCACGGCGTATAGCTCGGTGCCGTCGCCCGGCGGCGTGGACCAGAGTGCGTTGAGAACTTTGTCGGCGTGATCGTAGGGCATGACTTCATCTACCTAGGTCTGTCCGGCTGCTTGAGCTTTCCGCGCGGCTTCGCATTTTTCGCAGAAGGGCGTGCCGGACTTGGCGGCATTCTTGAGTACGCCGGCCTGAGGCGATGCTGCTGCAGGCGGGGCATCGCCGGGAGCAGGGGGCTTCATCGCTTCACCCGGTTTGGCGTTATCTGCTTCCAGTGGGTCCTTCGGCGCGGTCGGCGAGCTCCCCGAACCCGTCCCTGGCGAGCCGCTGCTGTTGATCATCACCATCGGCGAACCGACCATGGTGATGCCAGCGCTTGAGATCATGATGAAGTTACTGCCCACCTTTAGCGTTAGCGTGGTGCCGGACTCGATCACCAGGTTGGTGCCGGCCTTGAGATGGATTTCGGTGCCGGCATCCAGCGCTGCGTTGGAGCCGACTTTCTGTTGCAGATTGGTGCCTGCATTCAACGACACGGTGCCATCGATCTTCTGGTTCTGATCGCCGGTGATGGTGAGGTGCTTGTCGCCCGTCACTTTCTCCAGCTGATCGCCTTCTACAATCAGGTGACGATCCTTGCCGATCCATTCGAGCGAGTCGTTCTTGACCCGGGTGTCCTGGTTGCGTTCCGCATGCAGGAAGAATTGTTCCTCGCCCTTCTTGTCCTCGAAGCGCAATTCGTTGAAGCCATCGCCGCCTTTCGACGACCAGCTCTTGATGGTGCTCTTGGTCATCTCGCCGGGCAGTGCGTACGGCGGCGCGTTGTCGCCGTTGTAGACGCAGCCGGTAATCAGCGGATGGTCGGGATCGCCGTCGAGAAAATCCACGATCACCTCCATGCCGATGCGCGGCAGGAAGAACGTGCCCCAGCCGCGGCCCGCCCATGCCTGTGCCACGCGCATCCAGCACGAGCTCTTGTCGTCGCCCTTGCCTAGGCGATCCCAGAAAAACTGCACCTTCACCCGGCCGTGCTTGTCGGTGTAGATCTCCTCGCCGGCCGGCCCGGTGACGATCGCTGTCTGCGGGCCGTGCATGCGCGGCTTGCGGGTGGTGCGTGGCGGCCGGTACGGCAGC
>DASZCB010000774.1:0-2740 GCA_035943575.1 Rhodanobacter sp.
GGCAGCCATCGCGCCGGCACGGGCAGTGACGCCGATGCCGAGCCCATCCGACATGACGGGTGAATCAGGCTGGTATATGAATCTGTTGTCGCCGACCAGCACCACGGCCAGTGGTGGCACAGTCACCTACGCCTACGACGCCGCCCATGAGATTGCCGAGGGCGAGCGGATCGTCACTCCGAGTCAGTTCCAGGGCAATCAGTTGCTGGCGACGACACGGATTCCGCAGGTGACGGATCTCTGTAATCCATCCGGGCGCGGCTGGATTATGTCGGTGGATCCGTTCACCGGTACCAATCCCGCGTCGAGCTTCTTCGATCTCAATGGAGACGGCCAGATCAACCAGCCTGCCGACTACATCATGGTGGGCGGAAAACCGGTTGCGGTCAGCGGTATCGGCTTCAGCTCGCTGCCCAACAATCCGATCTTTATGGGCGGCAGCATGCTGGTGAGCTTCGACAACGGCAACGCCACCAGCATCAAGACATCCGGTACCTCCAATAGCTTGCAGCGTGTTTCCTGGCGAGAGCTGATCACCCCATAAGGAATGAACAATGAAATGGCTCTTCTCAGTTGAAAGCGACGCGGCGGGATTTGGCGGGAGTGGCGCGGCCGTTGCAGTAGAGCCTCGCCGAACCCGTGCGCGGAATCACATCCGCCGCAGCGCGGGTTTCACCCTCGTCGAGTTGATGGTCGTGGTGGCGATCATCGCCGTCCTGGCGGCGATCGCGCTGCCCACGTACACCAGCTACATCACCAAGACCCGT
Organism: Rhodanobacter sp.; assembly: GCA_035943575.1. Lineage (GTDB taxonomy): Bacteria > Pseudomonadota > Gammaproteobacteria > Xanthomonadales > Rhodanobacteraceae > Rhodanobacter. Next base: position 768 of record DASZCB010000774.1, read on the forward strand.
CGGGCGGCGGCGAAAGGGTGCCTGTCGGAGTACGCCAACTACATGGAGCGGTACTACACCACCAACCTGAATTACAAACAGGATGCCGGTGGCACCACAAATACGCTGCCAAACTTCGACTGTGAGAGTGCCCAGCAAACCGGCGCCAACTATGGCTATGACTTCCCGAGCGGTGCGCTGAGTGCTTCCTCCTACATTGTCGAGGCTGTACCAACGGGCACACAGAAGACCAGGGACACTCTGTGCGGCACGCTCACGTTGAACCAGGCTGGCACACGTACCGCGTCCGGGACCGGTGGCGTGGCTCAATGCTGGTAAGGGCGTAGTCAGGGCGAACGCGAGGTGTCCGCGCGTACGGCGATTGGCCGGATCAATCCCGAGTTAGGTATTCGGCCAGCCCCGAATACCGCCGGGTGCGCCTATCGACGGCGCCGTCGACGATGACCTGGCTGCCAAGCAGGCTGAACCAGCGGCGGGCGCGGGTGATGCCGGTGTAGAGCAGTTCGCGGGTGAGCACATTGCTCGCTTCGGCGGGTAACACCAGCGCGGTGTGTTCGAATTCCGAGCCTTGCGATTTGTGCACGGTCATCGCGTAGACCGTGGCGACTTCGCCGAGGCGAGAAGGCAGCACATGACGGATGCGCGTGCCGGCTCCTGAACCCGGCGCGGCATGCGCCAGAAACGCCACGACCAGGCGCGGCTTGCCGCTGTCGTCGGGCATGCGTAGACAGATGCCGACGTCGCCGTTGGCCAGGCCGAGGCCATAGTCGTTGCGGGTGACCATGACCGGACGGCCTTCGTACCAACCGAGGCTGCTGTCGATCAGCCCGCGCGCGTGCAGCGCATCGGCGATCAGCGGGTTGAGCCCTTCCACGCCGTACGGGCCGTGGCGCAGCGCGCACAGTAGCTGGAAACGGTTGAACGCCTGCAGCACGGCGCGTGCCCAGTGCTCGTGCGCTTCGGCATCAATGCCGGTGGGGCGCTCGCGCTGCAGTAGTTCCAGATAGTGCCGGTAGCCGTGCGGTACCTCGTCGTTGTCGCGGATGGCGAAGTGTTTGTGGTTGCCATCGATCGCCATGTCAGCCAGCTGTACCTGAGTGGCCGTCGATATCCATGCGAGGTCGCGTGCAGGTGTGCCGAGCAGCGTGTGTACTGCGTCGATGTCGCCAGCGTTGACGGCGCGCGCCAGCCGGCCGATGCCGCTGCTGTCGCCGAAGCGGTGGCTGTGTCGCAGCATGGCGACTTGCTGGTCCAGCGGCTGTGCGTCGTCGCGGATGAACGGGTGGATATCCTCGCCGATGGTCGCCTGCAACCAATCAGCGCTGGCGGTGCTGTAGTGGCCGGCTTCGGCGCGGCGGCACAGATCGCCGAGCACGGCGCCGGCCTCCACCGAGGAGAGTTGATCCTTGTCGCCGAGCAGGATCAGCTGCGCCGTCGCGGGCAGCGCGGCAAGTACGGCGGACATCATTTCCAGATCGATCATCGAGGCTTCGTCGATCACGAGTACGTCCAGGTGCAGCGGATTGGCGCGGTCGTGGCGGAAACGGCGCGTGTCCGGCCGGGCGCCGAGCAGGCGATGCAAGGTGTCGACTTCGGCGGGGATCGCGGCACGGGCGGCGTCATCCACGTCGAGCTGAGCGAGTTGCGTGGCGATCGATGCATTCAACCGCGCGGCGGCCTTGCCGGTAGGCGCGGCTAGACGAATGCGCAGCGGCCGTGCCTGCTTGCGCAGTTGCAGCGTCTGCAGCAAGCCGAGCAGGCGTACCACGGTGGTGGTCTTGCCGGTGCCGGGGCCGCCGGTGATTACCGTGAACGCGCCGCGCGCCGCCAGTGCGCAGGCGATCTTGGGCCAGTTGGGCATGAAACTTGTAGGAGCGCGCCCTGCGCGCGATGGGTCCTGCGTCGCGGCCAATTCGCGCGCAGGGTGCGCTCCTACAGGTTTGTGGGCGGGGTCGGGGAATAGCCGCGTCAGT
>DASZCB010000775.1:0-7814 GCA_035943575.1 Rhodanobacter sp.
AATCACCAGGCCGCCGTCGACCGTGTTCACCAGCAACTGCACGTTGACGAACTGGCCCGGCCACAACTCGTTCTTGACGTTCGGGAACTCCGACTTGAGGCGAAACGTGCCGGTGCTGGTGTCGATCTGGTTGTCGATCACCTTCAGCACGCCGCCACTGGCGATCGGGTGCGCGTCAGTACGGTCCAGCGCGGTCACCTGCAGCACCGCGCCGTCCTGGGCGGCGGCGGTACGCACCATGTCGAGATTCTGCTCGGGCAGGGTGAACATGATGTTGATCGGATGCAGCTGGGTCAGTGTGACGATGTTGCTGCTCGGGCTCACCACATTACCCGGATCCACCCCGCGAATGCCGGCGAGGCCGTCGATCGGCGCCACCACTTTGGTGTAATCGAGCTGCACCTGCGAATCGCGCATGGCCGCATTGTCGGATGCCACCGCCGCCTCGAACTGGCTTACCGTGTTGCGCTGGGTGTCCTGATCCACCTTGGACACGTACTGCGCGTACTTCGGATCGGTGGTACGGGTGTAGTTGCTGCGCGCGGTAGCGAGCTGCGCCTCGTCCTGGCGCTTCTTCGCTGCAGCCTGGTCGTAGGCCGCCTGGAACGTGCGTGGATCGATCTGCGCCAGTACGTCGCCCTTCTTCACCGGCCCACCCTCGGTGAAGTTCAGGCTGAGCAGCTTGCCGCTCACCTGCGGGTTCACCGTCACCGTGTTCAGCGCCTGCACTGTGCCCAGTGCGGTCAGGTAGACCGGCACGTTCTGCTTGACCACCGGCACCACAGTAACCGGCACTGGCGGTGTTTCATCCTTGCCATCCTTGCCCATGGCGCTCGTCGGCGATGATGCCGAACCGGCCGGCTTGTGCAGCAGACGGAAACCGACGATCGCCACGACGATCACGGCAATGACGATCAACGCGATCTTCCAAAAACGCGACATGTAAAACTCCTGAACTGAACGGTGCGGCTGGCTTGAGCTCAACGACGCAGCATGCGTGTCTGATGTGACCGGAACTTGTCGGCTGTACCCGTTCGTGACAACCCCGACAAACGCTCCTCTGGATGGACGAAAGCATAGGGGCAGTTGAACGAACTTGAACAATGCCGGTTGACAGGGGTACGGCATGACCGATGGCAGGGTTGCCGGCCCGCGCCGGGCCATCTTCAGGCAGCGGGCGAGCGGCGGGGGCCTCCGCGGCCACTGTCGCGCCTCGCCACGGAGACCTGAAACTTGCCGCGCGCTTCGTTTATAATCCGCGACTGGTTGCCTGTCCGACCCCCTTCCCGGGGCCGGCATGGCACGTGGCATCAATGCCGTACCCGCACGGGTGCGACAACCCACGCCGGGATGAGTTCGCCAGACCGGTGCAACAGTACAGGCAATTCAGGCAGATCGGGACCGCCATCGTGGCGTTTCCGCCCTGCCCACTGACAGGAGTACGTGCGTGAGTGGTCCCATGAGCAAATCCGATCAGAGCGTCATGCGCCAGTTTTCGATCATGATCGGCGGTCTGGCGGTACTGACGGTGGTACTGATCTTCACCGCGTTGGCAATCTACGAGCACGAGCCGCACGATACCGATCCGAACCAGACAGCGGATACCAGCGCGCGGATCGCGCCAGCCGGCGCCGTCTATGCCGGCAACACCGGTCGCGCCGCGATGCAGGCCGCTGCCGATGCCGCCGCCAAGGCCGCCGCCTCCCAGGTCGCCTACGGCGGCACCACCGACGGCAAGGCGATCTTCGATCACCTGTGCACCAGCTGCCACACCTCCGGCGTCGCCGGCGCACCCAAGGTGGGCGACAAGAGCATGTGGAGCCCGCGCATCGCCCAAGGCATCGACACCCTGGTCAAGCATGCGATCGAGGGCTATCACGGTCCCGACGGCAACTTCATGCCAGCAAAGGGCGGCAACCCGGCTCTTACCGACGAACAGGTGAAAAACGCCGTGCACTGGATCGTCGACCAGGCCAAGTAAGCGGAGCCTCAAGTCAAATCAACGCCGCCTCCGGGCGGCGTTTTCGCTCCCCCTTCGGGGAAAGGGTTGAGATGAAGGGCGGGTACTCGCCGAAATCCACTTCCCTCATCCCGCATGAGTCGCGATCCACTCCCGCGCAAACCCCTGCAACTGCGGATAGAACGCCTCGAAATGCCGCTGCAGCAGCGCGTCCCGTTCCAGCAGTACCGGCAACGCCGAATCCAGTGGATTGGCCCGGCTGAGCCGCTGCCCGATCCCCGCCAGCGCTTGGCCCAGCGTCGCGCGATCGGCATAGCCGGCGGGCAGATCATGCCCCTCCATATACGCGCGAAAACGCCGCAACTCGGGTGGCAACAACGCATCGTGCCGATGCAGTAGCGCACGCAACGCGGCGGCATAGCGGTCCAGCGGCTGCGCGCTCCAGCGCGGAAAGTCCCGCGCCAGACAATGGTCGAACCACATGTCCAGCAAGATCCCGGCATAACGTCGGTACGGCGACGGCAGCAGCGCCTTGGCCGCCAGCACCTCGGGATGCGCGTCAGTATGCACGTCGATCGCGCGATGCAGGCGGATGCCGTCGATTACCCGCGGCGGCAACAACAGCGCATCCGGCTGGCCGTGCACGAAGTCGCCCAGCATGCCGCCCAGCTGCAGCCACTCGTCGTTGCCGGCCAGCAGCGCATGCGCCAGATGGTTCATCGAACACTCCCGCAGCACGGCCACGGGCAGCGAATCCGGGCGGCGGCTATCATCACAGGCATGAATCCCACCGCGCTTCCCGCTGACCCTGCCAGCTTTCCTGATGTCGCCGCCAGTTTCATGCTCGACGGCCCCACCGGCAAGCTCGAAACCATCAGCGACGTCGCCGAACCGGCTTGCGCGCGCCGCGGCGTGGCGGTGGTGTGCCACCCGAACCCGGTGCAGGGCGGCACCATGCATAACAAGGTGGTGACGATGGCCGAGCGCGCGCTGCGCGAATCCGGGCTCGACACGGTGCGCTTCAACTTCCGCGGCACCGGCGCGTCGGAAGGCGTGTACGACAACGGCAACGGCGAAGGCGACGATCTTGCCGCCGTGGTCGCGTGGGTACGCCGCATGCGGCCGGACGATGCGCTATGGCTGGCCGGCTTTTCATTCGGCAGTTACGTCAGCATCGCCAATGCGGTGCGGCTGCGCGCCGATGCGCTGATCAGCATCGCGCCGCCGGTCGGGCGCTGGTCGTTCGAGACGCTCGCGCTGCCAAGCTGCCCGTGGCTGGTGGTGATGGGCGAGGCCGACGAAGTGGTCGAGCCGCAGGCGGTATTCGACTGGATCGACGCGCTGGAGCACCCACCCGAACTGGTGCGCATGCCCGACACCAGCCACTTCTTCCATCGCCGGCTGATGGATCTGCGCGGCGCGATCAAGCACGCCGTCCGCGGCTGGCTGCCGACGCCGCGACAGCCGTGAAGCCGGCCGCCCGGCACGCCTGACGTTCGCCAACCACCCCTATCAAGACGCCGTTCCATGAGTGAAACCCCAACGCTCGCGCCGAGTGCGCGTTACCAGGAAGGCGTCGCCGCGCATCGCTGGGAATCCGATCCGACCCAGCTGGCGCTGCTGCCCGAGTTCGATCGCATGCATGCCGCGCTGTGCCCTCAGCCCGAAACCAATGGCGGCCTGTTTGGACGGCTGAAATCGCTGCTCGGCAACGAGCAGCCCGAAGCCGTGCCCGGCCTGTACCTGTGGGGCACGGTCGGCCGCGGCAAGACCTTCCTGATGGATCTGTTCGCAGCCAGCCTGCCGCACGGCGTAGTGCTGCGCCGGCACTTCCACCGCTTCATGGGCGAGGTGCACGAAAGCCTGCGTGCACTGGGCGAGCGACAGAGCCCGCTGGTCGAGGTGGCGGCCGAGCTCGCTACGCGTTGCCGCGTGCTGTGCCTGGACGAATTCCTGGTCAACGACATCGGCGACGCGATGATCCTGACCAACCTGCTCGATGCGCTGTTCGCGCGCGGCGTCACCCTGGTCACCACCTCCAACACCGCGCCGGCCAACCTGTACAAGGACGGCCTGCAGCGCGCGCGTTTCCTGCCCGCGATCGCGCTGATCGAGCAGCGCTGCCATGTGGTCGAGATGGCCTCGTCGCGCGACTGGCGACTGCGCGCGCTGACTCAGGCGCCGGTATATCTCACGCCACCCGGCGCCGAGGCGCATCGCGCACTGGAGCGCATCTTCAGCAGTCAGGCCGGCGGTGCCGTGCAGCAGGACGGTGCGCTGCACATCAACGGTCGCGACATTCCATATCGCAAGCGCGCCAACAACATTCTTTGGTTCGACTTCGCCGCGCTGTGCGAAGGCCCGCGCGCGGTCGCCGACTACATCGCGCTGGCCAAGGCCGGCCCGGCCATCATCATCACCAACGTGCCGCAGTTCAGCATCTACAGCGAGGACGCCGCGAAGCGCTTCGTGCAATTGGTGGATGAGTTCTACGACCGCCACGTCAAACTGGTGCTGTCCGCCGCCGCGCCGATCACCGAGCTGTACGACGGCGAACGCCTGCGCGCCGAATTCGGCCGTACCGAATCGCGCCTGATCGAGATGCAGAGTGAGGAATACCTGGCGCTGGGGCACCGGGCGGAATGACCGCACAGAACCGGCGGAAGGTACGCCCAGGCGCACCTTCCGCCGAAGTACCTCAATGCTTGGCGTGCTTGCAGAAAGCAAACAGGTCGTGCATCGGGTTGGGAGCACTGTCGCCGGTGGTCAGCAGCACATTCACGCTGAGGTCGACAAAGTAGGCGCAATCCGGCAGGCCGGCCAGGGTCCAGCCATTGGGTGTCGCCGTGCCGAACATATTCCCCGCCGTACTACTCCCATCCGGAACGAGCGTGAACGCGTACGGCCCGCCGGGGCCGGTCAGTGTGAGGGTGACTCCGTTCGGATCGAGGTTTGGATGCGCTGCCGTGAACGCCACCGTCAGGCTGTTCGTGATCTCGGCACAGCCGGCGGGGATCAGTTCCTGGATTCCGACCGAGAATACCGCCAGTTCGTTCGCGCCCACATACCCATCCCAATAGGTATGGTGCGCCACGTTGCTGTAAAGCGTGTTGTCGATCGCGACATGGATGCAGGTACCCGCATCGCTGCCATCACTGAGATCACCCACATTGCGCAGACGCATGCGGATGCCGTAGTACTTGTCGCTGGCCAACGGCGTATTCGCGCTAGCATCCGCCATCACCCCGGTTTCGTCGTGCGACGGCCAGCTCTGCAACGACGTCGAGATCAGCTCGATCAGATCCGAACCGGGCACGAACTCCACGCCCGGAGCCGGGAACATTAATGGCACGCTGATCCAGCCGTCGGCGGACGGCGTGATGTTCAGCACATGCGGATTCGGGGCTGGGTTGTTCACCCAGACCTCTTTGAAAAACGGCGGGAACGGCAGCGTGAGCGAACCGATATTGGTTGCCGCGATCTGCGCTGGCAGAACCGGCGTCCAGGATCCCAGAGTGGCGCCGGCGGCATCGGTCGGCACCGTCTCGAAGCGGTACTGGATCTGGGGGGCACCGTCGACCATGGCATAGCCACCGTTGAGGCGCATCGTGCTGTAGAAAGCGCGGTGGTCATTGGTCAAACCGCTGCCGCCGGTGCCGCTGGCCACGTCGAAGCTGTAGTAATAGGCCCCGATCTTGGTGAAGATCGCTGTGGACCGCGGCGGACATACGCAGATGCAGAACTCCTCGCAGACCCACGAGCAGATCCACTTGCACAGCTGGATGCAGTAACGCTCGTAGCCGAGCCGTTTCAACTCGGCTGCGAACTGCTCGCCATTGGCCGTGCGCACGGCGTCAGCCAGCGTAGCGATGCTCTCCGTTTGCGGCGCGAGCTTACCGACAGCCTGGGCGAAGGCATAAACCTCGTCCCTGACTTCAGCAGGCGGGAGCAGCGTGAACGAACGACAGATAGTCAGGCATACCAATACGCAGCGCCACGTGCAGTACCACTCGCAAATGATGTGGCAACCGCCCTGATCCGACCTGCCTCCAATGATCTTGCGCAACCCCAGGCAATCGCCTGCGCGAGCTGCCGTGGCAGCGGCCTCGAGCGTATCGCCTTCGGCTGCCAACTTGGCGATGACTGCGGCGGCGGCGCGGACAGTTTCGACTTGCGTCGGCACGTCGACCGGCCCCGATGAGCAGACGATCCGGCAGACGCGCTCGGAAAGCACCGTGCAGAACCACGAGCACACGTAGTGGCAGATGTCCTTGAACTCGAGTTGCGCCACCACGTCGGCGAAATCATCCGCGTCCTGCCGCTCGACTCCTTCGATGACACTCTGCAGCAACGCGTCGTTGCTGGCGATCTTTCCGATGACTTCAGCCAGTCGGCGGATATTGGCAGGTTTCTGTGTGTCGATCGACGCCGGCCCGCACAGCCTCATGCAGGTAATGACGCACCATTTGGTGCGCATCCAATGGCAGATGAGCTCGCATCGGTCGACGAGTTTTTGTCGTTCCAGTACGTAGCGGAAGCCGTCTGCGTCCGCTTCGAGATAAGCATCCAGGGCAGCATCGAAAGCACCTCTGTCCATGGACAGCGTCGCGATCGCGGCCGCCTGATCGGCAAGCTTGCGGGTGGTCGATTGGTTCGTTTGGTCGCTCATGAGAAATCTCCATTCAAGGCATAGCCCAGCCGGGGCTTCGTCGGTCGCATGGATGACGTAAGTGCGCGAATTGTCGATCGCTTGATCGTCTCGACCAGATGACCCGATACCTTGGTCACATCGCCAGGCAAAGGTCGGCCTGCCGCACGAGCAGTGCCTCCACTAAGCGCAGGGACTCTCCATGCTCCTCTTGCTTCATCGTTCCCTGCACCCGCGTCATCGGTGTGTGCAGCGGCGATGATGGCGACGACTCTAGGCAGCCTTGCCAATGAATGAAATAACCATGATGGCTTAGACTTTATGGGCCACCGCGCGCGGATCACCGAGCTCTACAACGGCAAACGCCTACGCTCTACAACAGCAAACACCTACGACGAATGCGGTCGTACCGAGTCACGCCTGATCGAGATGCAGAGCGAGGAGTATCTGGCGCCGGGGCACCGCGCCGAATGAACTGCTACCGTGTCCGCACGGATCGATACCGGAGCCACCCATGCCTATCCTGCTTGTCGCCGCCCTGCTGTTTGCCGCCACCGATGTGCCGCCGCCCGGTCAGGATTTCAGCGCGCGCGTGATGCAAGGCAAACTGGCCGAGGCCGGCGCCACCGGGCCGGCCTACCAGAAGCAGCTGTGGAGCAGGATCAACAATCCCACCACGACGGCACTGAAGGCCTGCATTGCCAGCAATACACCGGCCGACAAGTCACCCTTCACCCTGGTCGCCGACATCCAGGCCGACGGCAAACCGGCCCGGATCGACGTGCTGCCGCCGACACCGGTCGCCACCTGCATGGCCGGTCAGTTCGCGACTTGGATGCTGCCGACGCCACCGGCAAGACCAGCGCCTTATCCGATCGAGATCGATTTCAGCATCGTGCCCTGAGCCAGCCTCGTGGCCATTGTGCTGCTGCACGGCGGGCATGGCGCGGTGACATGCGACCACCCGCCCTTACAGCGCGCTCGTACCCGGATGCGATCGCTGGAAACGGCGGTGATGGATCAGCAACCCGCTGAAATACACGATGTAGTAACCGACCAGCAGGCCGATCACCAGCATGGTCAGCGGACTGGAGGTGTAGCCCATCGGCTGCATCGGATCGGCACCGGCTGACGCCGACGCATGCTGCAACTGGGGCCACACCACCATCAGCCGCCAGACCAGCCGACCCAGCAACAGCACGGTGA